>JBCAWW010000043.1:0-13927 GCA_038534415.1 Bacteroidota bacterium
CAGGAGGAGATCGTGATCGGACAAAAAGACCGATTATGGCACAGATTGCAGCTTCTCATTCGCAACAGGTGATTTTGACCTCTGACAATCCTAGAACCGAATCACCCGGCGCGATTTTGGATGAGATGATGGTAGGTGTTAGTGCTGATAAGAAGCGAAAAGTACTGCGGATCGAAAACCGACGAGAAGCGATACGAACTGCAGTCTCTCTCGCCCAAGCCAATGACATAATTTTGGTTGCTGGCAAAGGGCATGAGACTTATCAAGAGATAATGGGGATTAAACATCCTTTTGACGATAGAGAAGAAATCATCAAAGCTTTTGCCGAAAGGCGTTAGATCACTCAAATTCTTTGCACAAAATAGACACCACACTCACTCCAATTACCGACATAGATGCTCTATTATTTTTTCGAATGGCTCGACAAACTGTATGAAATCCCTGGATTTGGGGTATTTCGTTTCATTTCGTTTCGATCCATCCTTGCGATAATCTTTTCATTGATCATCTCCTTGCTGATTGGCAAGAAGATCATTGACATACTGAGAAAAAATTTGATTGGCGAAGTCGTTCGCGACACCAAGTTTGGGCCCGATCATGCTGCAAAAGCTGGCACTCCTACTATGGGAGGACTGATTATCATTGCCGCTACCATAATTCCTACTCTCCTTTGGGGAGACATTATGAATGGCTACGTATGGTTGATTTTGCTAGGCACGATGTGGATGGGCACCATTGGGTTTGTGGATGACTACATCAAAGTATTTAAAAAAGACAAAAAGGGCCTCAAAGGTAAATTCAAGGTGATTGGACAAGTAGGCTTAGGACTCATCGTAGGCCTAGTGATGTTGTTTCACCCTGATTTTGGCGGTAGTCGTTCTCATATCACACAGCTAAACGTGATCCGCTATAACAATAGCCAAACGGATAAGCTGGTACAAAGGATGGGATTTGTCGCTGGAGATCGCTTAATCCAAATCAATGGACAGGCAATCTCAGAGTTTCCAGATGCTGAGCAGTACGAAGCAATCAGCTCTTATTTAGTGGAGCGTGAGAATGGTGAGACGGTAGCGCCTGTGGCGATCGAGATTCCAGAGGAATTAAGGCAAAAAACGGCCAGCGCCATATTTGGACTCCGTGATCCGGCCTTTATCTATACCACTGACTTCCCCTTCTTCAAGGAGTATGTATTTGATTACTCTAAGGTGCTGTTTATCAGCGATTGGATTGGGGAAGAAGGCGAAAGATGGCTGGGTAAACTCATTTATCTTCTGGTAGTGATTTTTATTATCACCGCTGTTTCCAATGCTGTCAACCTTACCGATGGCATAGACGGTTTAGCTGCTGGAACCACCGCAATTGTCGGAGCTGGCTTAGGCGTTTTTGCCTATGTCTCAGGCAACGCGATTTTCTCTAGCTACCTAAATATTACCTACATCCCTCTTTCATCAGAACTATTGATTTTTATCGCTTCGATGGTAGGTGGATGCCTTGGGTTCCTTTGGTATAACTCCTTTCCGGCCCAAGTGTTTATGGGGGATACTGGAAGCTTAGCCTTAGGAGGAGCAGTGGGGATTCTGGCCTTGATGGTCAAAAAGGAATTATTGATTCCGATTTTTTGTGGAATCTTCTTAGCAGAGACGCTATCCGTAATGATCCAGGTATCCTACTTCAAGTATACCAAACGCAAAACTGGAGAAGGCAAGCGGATATTTTTAATGTCGCCCCTGCATCACCACTATGAAAAGAAAGGAATACCAGAAGCAAAAATTGTCATGCGCTTTTTCATCGTTGCCATCCTGCTAGTAGCAGTGGCCTTTGCGACCCTGAAGCTGCGCTAAATAAATATGAAGCAAAAAATTGCCATCCTCGGAGCCGGTGAAAGCGGTGTAGGAGCAGCCTTGTTAGCAAAAAAACAAGGCGCAGAAGTATGGGTTTCTGATGGTGGCAAAATCGCCGATCGATTTCGATCAGTACTTACGAATCATGCAATTCCCTTCGAAGAAGGTAAGCATACAAAAGAAACGTTCTTTGATTCAGACCTTGTTATTAAGAGCCCGGGCATCCCGGAACATGCTGCGATCATGCAGGAGATACGTGCATCCCACACGCCCGTAATCTCTGAGATCGAGTATGCTTTCCGGTGCTCAGGTGAAAAAATCATCGCGATCACTGGTAGCAATGGCAAAACTACTACCACTAGCCTCATTTGGCATCTCGCCAAAGCCGCTGGTATGGATGCAGCCTTAGTCGGCAACATCGGGAAGAGTTTTGCTTGGCAGGTCGCCACCGATCCCAAGCCACTTTATGTGCTTGAGGTGAGTAGTTTTCAACTGGATGATATCGACCAATTTAGGCCCGATATCGCCCTCTTGCTCAATATTACGCCCGATCATTTGGATCGCTATGGCTATAGTATTGAGCGCTATGGTAGTGCCAAGTTTCGCATCACCGAAAATCAACAGGCAGATGATACATTCATCTATTGCCTGGATGATCCGGAGACGCAAAAGCAAATGCAGCCTACTCAAGCCCAAAGTCTAGGCTTTGGCTTGGATAAACAGCTAAATGCAGATGCTTGGGTAGAGAAAACCGCACTATGGGTAAATGCTGAGCATTGGGCTGATTTTGATCAGACTCAATTGTTAGGCCCCCACAATCAGTTGAATGCCTTGGCGGCCTTATTAGCCTTAGATGCGCTGGGTATTAGGGAGCGAAAGCCAGTAGTGGAAGCGCTCTACACTTTTCAAGCGATCGAACATCGCCTCGAAAAGGTGACCGAGCAAGCCGGAATCTTGTACATCAATGATTCCAAAGCTACCAATGTAGATGCGGTCTACCATGCGTTAAAAGGCATGGATCGGCCCATAGTATGGTTAGCTGGTGGTGTAGACAAAGGCAATGATTATAGCGTACTCACTGATTTGGTTCGTGAAAAAGTGCGCGTATTGATCATTCTCGGTGAGCATCGAGAGGCCTTAGATGAGGCTTTCCCCTTCGTGGAACGCTCAGCTGTAATGTCTATGCAAGAAGGCGTTCGCGCAGCGAAAGCAATAGCAAAGTCTGGAGATATCGTACTACTCTCCCCCGCTTGTGCCAGTTTTGATCTATTTCAAAACTATGAAGACCGAGGGAGGCAGTTCAAAAATGAAGTGTTGAATTGATAAACAGTTGAGTTGTTGTAGGAATGAGAAAATATCAAGCCTGCAAGCAATCAAAATAAAAATATGCTCTCTTGGCTCTTACATAAACTACGCGGCGATAAGATCATCTGGTTGACAGTGGTCTTAATATCCCTCGTGAGTTTGGTAGCGATCTACAGTGCTTCCAGTGCGCGTTCCTTCCGTTTGGAAGGTGGCGATACTGAAGCTGTCTTGATCAAGCATACCATACTCGTCTTGGTGGGCTTCGTCGTGATTTTTGTGGTTCACTTGCTCGATTACAGGATTTTTGCTCGGATCACCAATATCATGCTCATAGCGACGATAGGGCTACTTTTTTATACTATCGTACAAGGAAGTGAGTTTAATGATGCCGCTCGTTGGGTTACTGTTTTTGGTCAATCTTTCCAGCCATCTGATTTGGCGAAACTGACCCTAATGGTCTATCTCGCAAAGCTGTTGACGCTGCGTCAGGATGTGATTAAGGATTTTACCGAAGGTTTCTTGCCGGCACTCTTTTGGGTATCGGTCATCTGTGGGCTGATTGCACCTTCCGATTTGAGTACAGCCATGTTGATGTTTATCGCCAGTCTCATGGTGATGTTCATTGCAGGGGTAGATATCAAATACCTAGGGATACTGGTCGGAGTAGCTTTGCTGGGACTATTGATCTTAGGGAAGACCGCAAAACGGGCTGATACCTGGGCCAATCGTTGGGATGCATATGTGGCCCAGTGGACTAGCTCAGGCGAGAACATCGAGTCTCAAACTTTACAGGCCAATGTCGCACTCGCCACCGGAAGTTTATTAGGAAAAGGAGGAGGAAAGAGCTCTCAACGTAATTTCCTCGCCAATGCAGAGTCGGATTATATCTACGCAATCATTGTTGAGGAGTATGGTTTGCTGGGCGGTGCAGTGGTAATCCTATTGTATTTGGTACTACTGTTTCGAGCGGTAAGCATTGTTACGGTGAGTAAGACATTTGGTGCTTTAATGGCGGCAGGCTTATCCTTCATCTTAGTGCTACAGGCGATGATGAATATGGGCGTAACCGTAGGATTGCTACCTGTTACCGGATTGACCTTGCCGATGATTAGTGTCGGGGGATCATCCATCTTAATGACAAGTGTATCTCTGGGGATCATATTGAGTGTGAGCCGAGATGCCATCGAAAAGAAAGCAACACAAAAAAGTCGCGCTAGCCGCCCAAGGGCACGCTATGCGAGTGTATAACATATGCAAAAACGAGTCATCATATCTGGAGGAGGTACCGGCGGACATATTTTTCCGGCGGTCTCTATTGCAGGTGAAATCAAGCGCCGTGATCCAGATGCGGAGATATTGTTTGTCGGAGCCAAAGGGGGGATGGAATTAGAGGTGGTACCCCGCTATGGCTATAAAATCGAGGCGGTGTGGATTAGTGGTATTCACCGTCAGATTACGTTGCGCAATATTCGTCGCAACTTGCTCTTTCCCATAAAGCTCGCAAGCAGCTTGCTCAATGCAGGCAAAATTGTGAGGCGTTTCAAGCCACAATGTGTGGTGGGCGTAGGGGGTTATGCTAGTGGACCCATTGGTCGGGTTGCCTCTGGACGTGGCTTGCCATTGTTTCTCTGTGAACAAAACGCTTATCCGGGTTTGGTCAATCGCTGGTTAGCGAAACGCGCCACTCGTATCCTCCTCGGCAATGCTGACGCTGGGAAGTATTTCCCAAAGGAGAAGATACAGGTAACAGGTAATCCGATTCGAAGCTTTGAATTAGCGGATCGTGCCAGTGCGGCTGCCAAAATGGGACTTGATCCCGAGCGGCCGATCGTGTTGAGCTTGGGAGGCAGTTTAGGTGCATTGACACTAAACGAAGCCTTTAAAAAAGACGCTTTACGCTTTGCTGAGGCGGGAGTGCAATTGGTTTGGCAATGTGGCAAAGGCTATTACGAAAAGCTAAAGCCCCAAGTGCCGGAACATAAAGATATTCGCCTCATGGCTTTTATCGAAGATATGGCCGCCGCCTATGCCGCTGCTGACATTGTGATCAGTCGTGCTGGTGGTAGTACCATTTCTGAGTTAACTGCCTTGTCAAAGCCAGCCATCTTGGTGCCTTCGCCCAATGTGTCGGAGGACCACCAGACCAAAAATGCGCTTTCGCTTTCTGAAAAGGGAGCCGCCCATTTGGTCAAGGATGTGGACGCACGCGAGCAATTAGTAACAGAAACCTTAGCGATCATCAAGGATCCTGCAAGGCTGGAGGAGCTTAGGGCTGCCATCAGCAAAATGGAGAAACACGATGCCGCTAAAGAAATCGTCGATGCAATATACAAGGAGATGAAATGGACCTAAAGCAGGTAAATACCATCTACTTTTTGGGCATTGGCGGAATAGGAATGAGTGCCTTAGCGCACTACTTCCATCGAGAGGGAAAAAAGGTTTTGGGATATGATCGATCGCAATCGATTGTTACCAAAAGCCTAGAAGATGAGGGGATGACGCTCTTTTACATACTGGACCCTACCCATATCCAAGGGGCCGATATGATGATCTACACACCGGCGATAAGCCAAGATAATGTAGAGTATCAGGCTGCTTTGGAAGCTGGTATTCCGATTCTGAAACGCTCTCAGATATTGGGTTTGATCAGTGAAAACTATCGAACACTTGCAGTGGCTGGAACCCACGGCAAAACCACTAGCTCGAGCATGTTGGCGCATTTGCTGCGTCATACCAGAGTCGACTGCACAGCATTTTTGGGAGGTATCTCACGCAATCTCGGAGGCAATTTTGCCTACGGAGAATCTGATTGGCTAGTGGTTGAAGCGGATGAGTTTGATCGTTCGTTTTTAACGCTCAGTCCCGAAAGCGCCATCATTACTTCTATGGACCCTGATCATCTCGATATCTACGGTACAGCAGAAGAAATGGCAGACAATTATCGGGCCTTTGCCAAATTATCAGATCGCTTGTTGGTGCATCACTCTTTACGAGACCGAGGCTGGACCCAGACAGTACAGACATTCGGGATCAATGAAGGGGATTTTCAAGCCCAAAACCTGCGCTACGGTGATTTGGAGACTGTTTTTGATTTCGTCTCCGCCGAACGCCGCCTCGAAGCGATTCGCCTACCATTTCCGGGACAGCATAATGTCTTGAATATGTTAGCCGCGATGGTTTTAGCCTTGGAAGCAGGAGCCCAATTATCGGCTCTAAAAGAAGCCGTCAACAGCTTTGCGGGTATTTATCGCCGATTTGAGCAACAGTATCACAGTGATCAGTTGACCTATATCGATGATTATGCCCATCACCCGACTGAGATTGCTGCTGCGATGGATACGGCAAGACGCTTATTTCCTCAGCGACAATTGGTAGTGCTGTTTCAGCCACACCTTTTTAGTCGGACACGAGATTTTGCGGAGGGCTTTAAAGCTGAGCTCGCCAAAGCTGATGTCTTACTCCTGATGGATATTTATCCTGCAAGAGAAGAGCCTATCGCAGGTGTGAGTTCGGAGATGCTTTTAGTGGATACGCCTTCGGTGAACGCTAGTATCGTTCCCCGCAGGGATATCATCAAAGTACTTGAAGCCGTCGTAGAGATGCCAACGATATTGCTGAGTCTCGGAGCAGGAGATATTGACCGAGAAGTCGGCTCGATAAAAGCGTTCTGCGAAGCAGCTACAAAAGGGAAGGGCCCAATAAGATAGATGAATAAATGGATGATTGAGTTGTTGCTTCTACCAATCAATCCCGAGTATCGGGATCGGAAAGCAACTCAGTCATGCAAAAACCAGAAGATAAACCATTCAACAGTTAAACATAGATGTTTTTGTTGACCCAAACATACAGTCCTCGCTCTACGCCTAAAGGCCGTAATCGACCGTTGGAGGAAGTTGTCGCTGAAAAAAAGCGTCGCTCCGCTCCTAAGAAAGTCGAAATCGGGAAGATAAGTCTGCCTTTTAAGCAATGGGCAATCTATCCCATCGTGGTTGGCGTAATCGTGGCTTTGCTGATGGGGGCGAATGCTTACCATCAAAATTTGGCGCTTTCAGGCGTCGAGGTCAAGGTGAGCGCTGGAGGAGAGCATCCTTTTATTGATGATGCGGGTGTGATTGCGGCGATTGTTGAGGAAGGTGATACTGCCTTAATCGGCAAACGTTTGGATCGAGGGCAGCTTTTAGTGCTCGAAAATAAATTAGAAGAAAGTCCATTTGTACTGGAAGCGGACCTGTACAAAAACTTCCAAGGGGTCTTGACGGCTGAGGTGGCTTTGCGGCAACCGATGGCAAGATTGATCAACAACGAAGCGGACTATATATACCTGGACGTAAACGGTGTGAAATTTCCTGATACCGAGCTTCATTCGGCTCACTCCCTGTTGGTAAGAGGAGATTTTGATGAAACCGTGAGCGACACCTTTGCTTGTTCTACCGTGGGTGATGCGGTTCCGGTGATGCAGTTTATTCATGCAGATCCATTTTGGAACGCACAAATCTCAGACGTGATCATCCGTCAAAGCGGAGAACTGCTACTGCTCCCACAAGTGGGCAATCTCGAAATCGAGTTTGGCTATCCTGTGCGGATCGAAGAAAAATTTGCGCTACTACAAGACTTTTATCGGCAAGCTATCCCTAAGGTGGGATGGAACTACTACAAGTCAGTAAGCTTAAAATTTAGAGGCCAGGTGGTGGCCAAGAAATAACCACTGACACCAGAGGATAAAATAAATACGCTACGAGGCTCTTGCTTTTCTCTTTAACAGTCAAAAGTAGTATTAAACTCAATTTTTAGCCATGTCTTCAGAAAAAGGATCAACAGAGAAAATCATCGTAGGCCTAGATATTGGGACCACGAAGATTTGCGCCATCGTCGGCAAACGAAATGAGTATGGCAAAATCAACATTCTGGGTTTGGGCAAAGCTCACTCAGATGGGGTTAGTCGTGGCGTGGTCGTGAACATCGAAAAGACTGTTCAGGCCATACGCGAAGCCATCAGCGAAGCCGAAAAACATTCCGGCATCAAAATCGAGGTAGTGCATGTAGGCATTGCCGGAGAACACGTGCGCTCCATGCAGCACAAAGGGATCATTACTCTCAACAACCCTGATTTTGAAATCATCCAAAGCGACGTCAATCGTCTGCATGAGGATATGTTCAAGATCGCCACTCAGCCTGGTACAGAGATTATTCACGTACTACCACAAGAGTATACCGTTGACAGCCAGTCTGGTATCATAGATCCAGTCGGTATGTCAGGCGTACGTCTAGAAGGTAACTTTCACATTGTTACGGGGCAGATTACTGCCGCCAATAACATCTACAAATGTGTCGTACGTGCCGGCCTAGAAGTGGCAGAATTGGTGTTAGAGCCATTGGCATCTAGCGCTGCAGTACTGACCGAAGAAGAAAAAGAAGCGGGAGTTTGTCTCGTAGACATTGGGGGCGGAACCACTGATATTGCAGTATTTGAAAACAATATCATCCGTCATACAGCAGTCATTCCATTTGGCGGCAATATCGTAACCGAAGACATCAAACATGGCTGCAAAGTCATGAAAAAGCATGCTGAGCTCCTCAAGGTGCAGTATGGTAGTGCTTTGGCCGATGCGGTTACCGAAGACGTAGTGATCAGTATTCCTGGTCCACGTGATCGGCCTGCCAAGGAAATTCATAAATCTATGCTCGCGCAGATTATTCAATCTCGCATGGAAGAGATTATGGAATTTGTGGCTGCGGAGATCAAAAACTCAGGCTTTGAAGATAAGTTGGTAGCTGGTATCGTCGTAACAGGTGGTGGCTCTCAACTACAGCATATGAAGCAGTGTGTAGAATATGTTACGGGCATTGACACGCGTATTGGCCTGCCTGGCGAGCATCTCGCGAGTGGCTTGGTAGATGAAGTCAACTTCCCTATGTATGCTACTGGAACCGGTTTGGTCATCATGGGATTAGAAGCCTCCGAACATGCATCTGTACGTAGTGCGAGCTTTGGTCGTCAAGAACGATCTGCTCAACGTAGCAGTAGCCGCAGTGCGGGGGGACCCAAGATCAGCTTTATTGACAAGGTAAAGACCTGGTTTGAAAGCACTTTGACCAACACCGGTGAGTTTATCGAATAAACTCTCAATCATTTTACGACTAACAAACGTTCATTTCCGAAAACTACGGAGCCATGCAATTTGAATTTCCAAGTAACGAATTCTCCATAATAAAAGTCGTCGGTGTCGGCGGCGGCGGCGGTAATGCCGTCAATAGTATGTTTGAAAAGGGTATCGACGGAGTTGATTTTACCATCTGTAATACCGACCTCCAAGCCCTCAAACTGAGTGAAATCCCAACCAAGATCCGTCTTGGGGCCAACCAAACCGAAGGTCTCGGAGCCGGAGCTAATCCTGAAATTGGGAAAAAAGCGGCTATCGAAAGCCTCGAAGAAGTACGCGCTGTCTTAAAAGACAATACCAAAATGGTCTTTTTGACCGCAGGTATGGGAGGAGGTACCGGTACGGGTGCTGCTCCTGTCATTGCGGCTATGGCCAAAGAGATGGGTATTTTGACAGTAGGGATTGTGACGACTCCTTTCCGCTTTGAAGGTCCTAAGCGCGCCCAATCTGCGGCGGCTGGTATCGACGAGCTAGAAAAAGTGGTTGATACGCTTATTGTTATTGACAATAACAATCTGCACAAAATCCTCGGCTCAAAGGTGAGCATGAAAAAAGCGTTCGGCGAAGCCGATCAGGTCCTATGCAACGCCGCCAAAGGTATTGCTGAGATCATCACCTCTGAAGGCTATATCAACGTTGACTTTGCAGATGTTTGTACCGTCATGAAGGACGGAGGCAAGGCCCTCATGGGGACTGCCGAAGCAGAAGGCGAAGATCGGGCGATGGAAGCTGTAACCGCAGCTATCAATTCTCCATTATTAGATGATATGGGCGTCAAAGGAGCCCGCGCAGTGATTGTCAATATTACTGCTTCTGAGGACTCTTTGGGGATGGATGAAACCACCCAGATCGTAGAGCATGTGCAAGAATCTGCGGGTAATGAGGCGAATATCATTTACGGTATCGTATATGATGACGATATGGCTGACAACCTTCGGGTAACGGTTATCGCTACTCGTTACAATTCAGTAGAAGAAGCGTCTGCAATCGTTACCCCTCAGGCCCAGCTACAAGAGCCTCAAAGAGAGCAATTGCTAGCGCCGCAGCCTCAGGAGCCTAAGCGTCTCGATCGCAGCGAGCGTCACGCACGCCTCAATAAGCTCAATTCTAAGACCTATGACATTCACGATCCTGAAAGTCTCCAAGGCTTAGAAAACGTGCCTGCTTACCAGCGTAAGCGTGTAACCCTAAATGTAGATGATTTTGATCCCCTCAATCTCTCTCGTACGAGTGTAGAGAGTGGAGATCATGAAAATAAGTATCGGCTGAAGGAAAATAATTCCTTCCTGCACGATAACGTAGATTGATCCCTTTTATATTTTATCCTTTTTTTTGAAGACTTTTTGCTGTCTAAAGACCCTCTTTCCTTTGGGAGAGAGGGTTATTTTTTGGCTCTGAGCAAGGGCCCCTAAAGAACTAAATGGCACGCTTTATTTCATACTGACTCGCTCGTAATAAAAAAAGATGATTGCTAGCATAAGTTTAAGGTCTTATATCTACTTTTGTTCATATTTTCGTTTTATGAAATCAAAGCTCTCTTACCTTATCCCTATCGGTTTTGTATTGATCGCGGCTACCTTTAAAACTACGGCTTGGGAACCCGATTTGCCGGCCATTTTATATAACTACGCCAATATCGCGCTGCCGCAGCATTTCAATAATCAAGCCATCCAAAACCTAGACAATACGCCTGCGGATAATCCCATTACAGATTCTGGGGCTACTTTGGGAAGGGTCCTGTTTTATGATAAGGAGCTATCTCTTAACCGTACTATTGCTTGTGCTTCTTGCCACTTGCAAGAATTTGGGTTTACGGATTCTGCCCAATTTAGCCTAGGCTTTGAATCAGGATTGACAGGCCGCAATTCAATGGGGCTTAGCAATGCGCGATTTTACCCCAATGGTCAATTTTTTTGGGATGAGCGTGCTTTGACGCTCGAACATCAAGTTTTGATGCCGATACAGGATGAGGTTGAGATGGGTATGAGCCTTGATAGCTTGGAGCTGCGGCTACAAAGTATCGAATATTATCCGCAGCTTTTTCAGGATGCTTTTGCTAGCCCCTTGGTAACAAGAGAGAGGATATCTGATGCCTTAGCGCAGTTTGTGCGTTCGATGGTTTCTTACCAGTCCCCTTATGATGCTGGCCGTGCGATGGTAGCTCCGGGGCCTGCACCAGATAGTTTTCCCAATTTTAGTGCCCTCGAAAATCTCGGGATGCAAATTTTTAGAGATCCCGCCAGAGGGGCCTGTATTACTTGCCACGCCACCGATATGTTTGTCCAAGTAGATGCGCGTAACAATGGGCTCGAGTTAGTATCTGTGGATAGTGGGCTCTATGCGGTAACAGCCCAGCTCAATGATGTCGGTAAGTTTAAGGCACCTTCTCTACGCAATATTGGATTAGGAGCCCCATATATGCATGATGGCCGTTTTCAAACTCTAGAGGAGGTCGTTGAGCACTACAACAATGGCGTCCAAGCACACCCCAATCTTGCTCCTCAATTGAGGCAAGGTGGTCCCGGTGGCCCTCCCAATGCGGCTCCACGGGTGTTAAATCTTACTGAAATGGAAAAGGATGCATTGGTCGCCTTTATGCATACTTTGACAGATACGATATTTACAACTGATCCTCGCTGGTCAGACCCATTTGTCTTTGTCAATAATACCGGCCTTGCCGAACGCTTAGTCCCGATAGAAGCCAATGTTTACCCCAATCCTACTGAGAGTAAACTCCTGATCGAAACCCAACTGACTGGCTTCAATCCGCTCAATGTGCAGATATTAGATATCAATGGACGTATCCTGCAACAGTATGAATCTATGCCCGCTCAGACTGAGATCGGGCTGGGAGAGCTACCCCATGGTACGTATCTCCTCCGCTTAGTGAGTTTAGAAGGGCAATCCATCCAAAAGATCTGGAAGCAGTAAGCAATACAATTTTCGTACTCATAATCCGTATATTGAGCATAAAGCCTCTATATGCGGATTTTGCTTTTACTATCACTTGCTTTTTTATTTTGTCTCCCTGCCAGGTCTCAGCATTATAAGACCGCTGCTGGATTGCGGATTGGCAATGGCTATGGATTGACTGTCGTGCAAACCCTCAGTAGAAAATGGACGGGAGAGCTATTATTGCATAATAATTTTCAGTCGCAAAACTATGCTTCAGTCATGGCTAGAAGGCATCACAGCCTGATGCTTTTGACCCGTTCGGCAAACTTTTATTATGGGGGTGGTCTGCACGCTGGCTTTGGGCGTGAGGCGGCTACTTTCGCTGGATTGAATGTAGTGATAGGAGCCGAGGTTACCCTCTTTCATGTCAATATGGCTTTTGACTTCAATCCTCACTTTGATCTAGGGCAAGAAAATTGGTTCAGACCTTATTTTGGGCTTTCGGCTAGATATGTAATTGTGGAAGCCAATTGGAAGTCTCGCTGGCAGAAACAGCGCAAGAAAAGACAGCGTAAGAGAACCAATTACAAAGGTCGCTGATACCAATCCAGTCGGTCAGGCCCCAACTGAGCGTTCCCCGACCAGGGAAAATCCTCTCCCAAAACTGGCGCAGATACGCCCTGCCTCAAAATACGGGGACTGCGATAGCGATAAACCGCCTCGTATAGTCCTTGATCAATGAATTGTTGTAATACTTTGGCGCCTCCTTCAATGAGGATGCTCGCGATTTGGTGGTGGTGAAAAATATGCGCTAGCCAAGCGCTCAAACTCTGCTCTGTGCTAGGGGCGCTTACTATCGTGGTCGGAGATGTTTGCAGGATTTGGAGCTGTGGATTTAGGTTTTTTTCTCTTCCGAGAACGATTGCTTGAGGAGAAGCTCCTGGATATAAACGTGTATTGAGGCTTGGATTGTCAATATTGGCGGTAGCACTGCCGACGAGGATGGCTTGATGCGTTGCCCGCAATCGATGGGTAAAGACAGCAGCCGGATAAGCACTAATCTTAGTAGAGACAGGCTGACCTACTTCATTAAGGCCTGCAATAAAGGCATCCTGACTTTGGGCCCATTTCAAACTGATATAAGGTCTTTGGGCAGCAAGATTGAAAAAAAAGATACGATTGAGTGCTTGATAAGGCTGGGGATCTTTGGCCAGTTTGACAGACACTCCTGCATCGCGCAATCGCTTGATACCTTGCCCAGCAATACGTGGATTAGGGTCGAGGCAACCAATCACCACCCGGGGAATTTGATTGCTGATAATCGCATTTGTGCAAGGAGGGGTCTTGCCGTAAATGCAGCAGGGCTCCAAACTCACATAGAGAGTCGCCTCTTTCAATAAATTTTTGTCTTGTACAGCCTGGATCGCATTGATCTCAGCATGTGCTTCGCCTGATGCTCGGTGATACCCTTCTCCGATGATTTTGCCATTTGCTACCAATACCGCCCCTACCAAAGGATTGGTTTGGACTTTGGAGCCGCCAAGACGGGCTAAATTAAGGCAGCGATCAAGAAAAATGGAGTCAGGATTAGGCATAGTTTAGGCCATAAAAAAAGGGTAAGAGCCATATCGCGTCGATCGACTTCTTACCGCTGCTACCTTTCGGTCCTGACGGAGTTCAGAAGGATCTGACCGTATAGTCTTACCCATGGCAAAAGTAACAAGA
>JBCAWW010000044.1:0-13565 GCA_038534415.1 Bacteroidota bacterium
GATGAAAAAGTTTCGTATCACGGAGGAACTATCACGAGAGGCCTTCCATCTTGCGATCAATAAGACGATCCAAGCGATCGAATTTGGGCAGTTTCAGGGATTTATAAAGTGCAGAAGATGCCTTTTCTTTGGGGATACCGCCTCCCTCAATCGCACTGATGATATCTTGATCCGTCAAAGCTTTTGTCTATCAATTGTTTAAGGTAATAAACCCGCCATCAATTGGAAACAAACTACCCGTAATAAAACTAGCCTCATCACTCGCAAGGTAGACCGCTAGGCCCGCTATCTCTTCGGGTTTACCCATGCGACCGATCGGTTGGGTCTGCGAAAGTTTGTCAAACATTTCGGATTCTTGTCCGGGATAATTGTCCTGCAAAAATCCGTCTACAAAAGGAGTATGCACCCTCGCTGGGGCCAAGGCATTACAACGTATCCCATCTGCCAGATAGTCTTTCGCTACTGATAGGGTCATGGTCCAAACTGCCCCTTTGCTCATACCATAGGCAAAGCGATCTTTGATCCCGACAGCTGAGATCACGGAGGCTAAATTTAAAATCACCCCTCCCCCGCTCTGCTTTAGGTAAGGTAGGGCGACATGGATCCCATTGTAAACGCCCTTGATATTGATTTGATAGATACGATCAAGTTCTTCTTCGGTAGTTGTCTCAGCCGTCCCTATATGAGCAATAGCTGCATTATTGACGAGGATGTCGATCTTGCCGGCTTGATCCCAAATGGCAGTGAAGGTCCTTTTTACATTTTCTTGCTGGCTCAGATCACAATAATGGGTTTCGACCATGCCCCCCTCTGCTTTAATTGCGGCAGCAACAGCAGCAGCGCCTTCGGTATCAATATCGAGCAGGTGCACCTTGGCTCCTTGCCGGGCATATAATTTACATATAGCTTCTCCAATGCCGCTGCCACCACCGGTAACAATAGCGACTTTTTGGTCCAGTCGAAACATAGATTTCAAGTTTAATTTATCGCCGCAGGAATCAAGCGGATTCTATCAAAATTAAACAAAAATCTGGCTTCTGGATCATCATTTACAAATACTACATAAAGGTCTTGCTTGCCTTCTGTCGCTTCTATTGGCATCCTCACTTGTTTGTAAGGCGCATTTTTGGCGGCACTTAGCCGCACTTGACCGACGCGTTCGCCCTCGGCTGATCCCAAACGCAACTCAATCGTGCCCCCAGCAAAGGATTGTAGCCGCATATCAAAGGCCACTACGCCACTGAGGTCAACTCCCTTGAACGCTAGGTAGGCGCCATTGCCATAGACTGGAAGCACGGGATTATTGCGACCGGCTTTGATGTCCTCTAAACGGCGGCCGACCTTGGCAGAACCGTCATTATAATCCCCAATCAGGATAGGGGCTTTGAGCACAATTAGCTCTCGCGTACTCAAGGGAGCAATCCCATTGGCCCCTTGATCGGTATAGCTCGCCGCAAATAGATAGGCTCCTTGTTCGTCTTTCGGCAAATGTTGGTTGAGACTGAGCGTTCCCCGAGGGGATAAAGACCCAAGCTCCTCATCGCCTAAGGCTAAGATATAGCGAACCATCTCTCTGGTTTCCGCCAAAGTATGTTGCGGATGACCGGCCATAATCTTTTCCCCCCAGACACCATTGCCTCCAGTGATGATTTTATTGGCGAGCTCATCTACCACGCCGCTTTTGTTTTTGTAAAAGGCTGCCATCTCCTGATAGCTCGGGCCGACCGATTTGATGACCGGATCATGACAGCTTTTGCAGTCGCTATTTTTGATCAGATTAAGTCCTTTCGCAAAGCGAAACGAAGCATCAATCGCCTTGTTTTCGCCTAGCATTACTTCCAAATCCTGTCCATCAGGCACATAGACAAACTTTACGTCCATATTATTGGGGTTTAATGCCCCAGCGGCCTGGTCCTCCACATCTGCTAAAGTCAATTGATACTCACGGCTATCATTATCAAAATAAAAGCTCTGATTCCCACTCATGCCAATCTCGATCTGCGGTGGAGCATTGCCTACCTGAATATTGATGTGCGCATCTGCAAAACCACCCTGAGGATCGATCGCACGAAGCTTAACGGGGTATACACCCGCCTCAGAGAAGATAAAACTCGCGTTTTCTCCTTCGGCCTGAAATTGAGTAGTATCGGTAAAGAACCATTGATAACTAAGTGCTTCCTCATCGAAATCCATGCTGCCATTGGCGCTAAAATCTACTTGATAAGGAGCCGCCCCAGCTGTACCACTAGCGTGTAATTGTGGTACCGGCAAACGATTGCCTGCGGCATATTCAATGCGCGAAAGTCGCGCCTTTGGGTTATTCATAAAGTAGTTGGCTCCGTACTCTAGCACATAGAGCGCCCCATCAGGTCCGACCTCCATTTCGATGGGTTTTACCCACTCTTCCTCTTCTAAGAAGGGCTCTATTTTGATTAGGTCTCCCTTTTCATTCATTGTAACCAGCTGGATCCAACTACGGGCCCATTCATAGATAAACCATTTCCCTTCGTAGTATTCGGGGAGTTTGACCGTAGATTCAGCGGCAGAAGTTGGAGTATAATAGATAGGACCTGCCATAGCAGAATTTGAACCTTTGCCCAACATAGGAAACTTCTCAGAGGTGTTTTTGCCATACCAAATGAAGGCAGGCTGAGCAGCAGGCAAGTCTCTAATCCCGGTATTGTTGGGAGAATAATTGACAGGATGAGCAGGATCAAATAGTGGTCCTACGGTATCTTCCTCAAAATCTCGAAAAGGAAAGGCAATATTGTCGCCCATAAAATAAGGCCAGCCATAAAAACCGGGCTTACGGGCTTGGTTCCATTCATCACGAGATTCACTGCCATAGCGACCATCTTGCCCTGCATCAGGTCCCACATCTCCCCAGTACACATAGCCGGTCTTATCATCTACCGCGATGCGGAACGGATTTCTCGCGCCCATGATATAAATCTCGGGCCTACCTTGGGAGCCATCTTTGGGAAAAAGATTGCCGTCAGGAATATCATAGTAGCCATCTTCATTGGGGCGAATCCGGAGGATTTTACCGCGCAAATCATTGGCGTTGGAAGAGGACTTTTGAGCGTCATAAGGTCCACGCCCGGGACGAGTATCGATAGGTGTATAACCATTTGATTCTTTGGAACTAGTATTGTCGCCGGTAGATAACCAGAGATTGCCCTGTGCATCAAAACGCACAGAACCACCTGAGTGGCAGCAAGTTTGGCGTTGCACCTCTACTCTCAGCAGCACATTTTCGGAGGCCATAATCAGAGAGTCGCCTTTGAGGTAGAACTGTGAAAGATATTGGGCCAAGGTATCGCAGGGAGGCGAATAATAAAGGTAGATATAACCGTTGCTAGCAAAATCAGGGTCCGCGGCAAGGCCGAGTAATCCATCTTCATAATTGCCTTCTAGACAAACATCAAAATTGGCGATGGTCTTCGTTCGTTTTTCTTCGGGCAGGTAGAGTTTCATTTTGCCTCGGCGTTCGATAAAGAGAACTCTACCATCTGGCAAAACGGTCAATTCCATCGGCTCATTGACGTCTTGATCGTCCAAGACTACTTTAGTAAATCTATTGTTTTTGGGCGCCCTTGGCGAACGCATAGTCGAGAGATTGTAAGTATTATTGCCTTGGGCAAAGTTGAGAGCATCCACGAAGGATTCCTGCCAATTGGGTTTTGCGATAGCCGCTCTGCCACCATCATAAGACAAAACGTCAAATCCTTTCATGCTCGTTGCGCTCACATCTGAGGCTTTCGTTGCAATCCCTTCTTTTGGACTTTGCGCTTTGGCGAGCAGGCTATCCATCCAAGGAAAAGTCAGCGGTACCTCTAGCTTAGTGTCTATAGAGATCAAACCACCGCCTGATTGGATATATCTTTGGAGATCGGCCTGTTGCCGAACGCTTAGTTTTGCTAGGTCGAGTTTATACAGTACAAGGCTCCCATAAGCCAGTAAACTGTCCTCTTCCAAGAAGGCGGGATCAGCGCTGAGGTTTGCCTTGATGCCTTTGTTTTGGGCGATCTGAGCCATATCATTTAATAGGCGTTGCTCATTTTGATCGTTCATCGAAGATGCCTCCGCAAAAATCAAGATTTGGGCAGGCCCTCTGCTTTGCTCTCCACTGCTACAAGCAGCAAGAAGGCATAAGGCTATCAATAGGTAGGCAAGATTTTTCATAAGTAGCTGAAATTTAATCGCAGCACAAAGATACAAAAACCGGCCCTGAGCTTATAACACTCAGATGCCGGCTTCTATGCTTTTGCGGTTTTGGCCTGTCCTTAGCGAACGATTCGTTTGGAAACCTCAGTAGGACTACCCTCTCGCTTGCGGTAAGGCCTGATGGTGAAACGATAGTTATATGCTTGCGAAGGCAGGCGATATTTTTTGAGCGGACGGGCTTTGGCGCTCCAGGTATCATCCCCTCCGACTCCCATCTGACGATAATCGAGATTGAGGGTAATATCGTCGCTGCGTTCGAGCGTATGCATATGATAGGCAGTATCTAAAGCCGTTTGGGTAAAAGGCCAAGCACTCACACTTAGGGTAGGCTCCCCAATCACCAAAAAGCCATTGCCGTCGCGGTCTGTCATACTCATCCAACGGACATCGGTACGGTTGCCATTTTCTTGGGGACGGACATACTCATAGATCATATCGTCAACAGTGGTATTGTAGACCCCAACATTGGCGCCCTTTTGGCGATCCCAGTAATTTTCAAAAGGACCGCGGCCGTAATAGCTTACATTTTGATAGTTGCCATTGATGCCGATCTGCATACCAAAACGAGGCAGGTTGGAGACAGTAGCACTGCCAGGTTCGAAGGCACTCTCGACGACGACATCTCCATTGCTGTAAAAGTCATAGCTTACAGTATAGCTAGCATTTCCTTGACTGAGCGTAGAATTAACGCTTACTCGTACAAGCTGAGGAGATATTTGCTCTGCATCTACAGATTTGACCTCGCGGTCCTTGGCGGCCGCATCCCAATTGGCAAGTCTCTTGAGTTGATTGCCACCACGGTCGTTGTCAGTAAAAGCACGACTGAAGTTAGGTACTAAGGGAGAACTGATCAGCTCATCCATACCTAATACCTTATAAGAGCTAAGCTCCCCAGTAGAAGCGTTCAGCGAAGCTGTAAATGCCTCAGAAATCAAACGTATCTCGCTACGGCTTTTTTCAAATCGGATGCTAGGCAAGCTCGCGATATCGACTGTATCAATGGCTGGCGTATTGACCGGCAAGCGCATTTGATTCCAAGCCACTACGTGGCCTGCTGGGGCCCAATTACTGCTATCTTTGGTATGGAAGCTGATATTGAGCCAGTACTCATAACCCGCCTTGGGCTGTGGTTGGGCGTATACAATGCGGCGAGTGCTACTTTCGCCGGGAGCGATTTTCACGTCTTTAATGACGCCGCTATCAACGATTTTACCTTCTTCGGCTACATTCCAGCGCATTTCTAAATTGCTCAGATCAGAGAAACTATAGCGATTCAGGATGCTTACTTCTCCCTTATTCAAGTCCGCTGGGGTTGTTTCTACGGGTTGAAAAACGTGTTTACATTCCCAAAGAGCTGGCTTGGGGGTTTGATCCGGCGCCAAAATGCCGTTGCAACAAAAATTACCATCGTTGGGCTCATCGCCATAATCTCCCCCATAGGCCCAAAAGCTGATACCGGTATTGGATTTTTTGACCAGACCTTGATCCATCCAATCCCAGATATAACCGCCAATGAGTTGTTTATTGCCACGGATGGTTTCCCAATATTCCATCAAGTTGCCGGTAGAGTTACCCATGGAGTGGGCATATTCGCACATGACCACCGGGGTGTTTTTGTTGGTAGAAGTATCGACCAATATCTGTAATTGCTCCGCAGTTGGGTACATACGGCTAATCACATCAGATACGACAGCAGGATCAGACTCAAAGCCAGAGGTCCCTTCGTAGTGTACCCAGCGGGTAGAATCCACATAATGTAACCAACCGGTCATCGAAGCATGATTGGGTCCTACACCTGACTCATTACCGAGGGACCAAGAGATCACCGAAGCATGATTTTTGTCTCGTTCGACCATACGCATGACTCGGTCCATAAAGGCATGGTTCCATTCAGGGAGTTGGGAAAAATACCCCCCTACCCCATGGGTTTCGAGATTGGTTTCATCCATGACGTAAAGGCCGTATTGGTCGCAAAGGTCCAAGAAGTAAGGATCGTTGGGATAGTGCGAACATCTCACTGCATTGAAGTTGAATTGCTTCATCAGCCTGACATCTTGCTCCATATCCTCTCTAGAGACCACTTTGCCGCCAAATTGATTATGATCGTGGCGATTAACACCAATGAGTTTGACAGATTGGCCATTGATGAGAAGCTCCCCATTTTTGAGTTCCGAGGAGCGGAAACCTACCTTTGTACTTTGCGCCTCTACGAGCTCTCCGCCTTGCGTCATTTTCATGACTAAGGTGTATAGATAAGGCTCTTCAGCAGTCCAGAGACGAGGAGAACGTACGGCTGCCTTCATGAGGGCAAATGGTTTATGGAAACGCTGTCCAAACACTTCTCCGACTATGTTTTTTGCATCCATATTCATTCCTCTAAGAGAAATGGCATTGCCTCTAGCATCGAAGAGTGCAGCACTTACTTTGAAGCCATTGAGATCAGCATTAGCAAAATTTAGAATTTCGGGACGGATCTCTAGGGTAGCATTTTGGTAATTTTCATCTAGCCGTGTTCGTACAGCAAAATCAGATAGATGCACCTTAGGCACCGCCTTGAGATAGACCTCGCGGTGAATACCACTAAGTCGCCAATGATCTTGATCTTCGAGATAGGTCCCATCGCTCCAGCGAATCACTTGAACCGCGAGATGGTTAGTTCCTGTTTTGACAAAGGGAGTAATATCAAATTCGGCGGGTAATCGACTGCCCTGACTGTAGCCCACTTTTTGGCCGTTGACCCAAACGTAAGCAGCTGAGCTAATCCCCCCAAAATGCAGGATTACTTCCATATCAGCCCATTCTTGAGGGACATTGAAATTGCGTTTGTAAAGTCCGACTTCGTTTTCCTCGGGTACAAAAGGAGGATTGACGGGAATGGGATAGCGGATGTTGGTATAAATGGCTTGCCCATATCCTTGTACCTGCCAGTTACCTGGAACGCTTATCTCTTTCCAACCGCCCGTATTGGCAGTAGATTGATAAAAACCATCCGGCACTTTGTCTAGTTGTGGATACCAACGAAACTTCCATTGGCCATCGAGAGATTGCCACCAAGGAGATTGCTCCCTGTCCCCACTTTTAGCCAGCTCTTCAGAGGGAAAGCTATAGGCAGTCGCATGAGCCTTCATCTTATTGCGGCTAGTAACTAAGGGGTTTTCCCAATCGTTGGGAAGCATTTGGGCAATCGAAAACGCGGGATAAAAAAACAGTAGTATAACCAAAAAACGAGAGTAGCGCATAGTCAATTTTATTAGTTCGACTAAGCTAAATAAAAATCCTGAATCATGTAGCTCTCCCAAGACTTCTCGTATATTTGAAAGCGAGAATAGATTAACACAATAAACGATGAAAAAATTTCACCTATTCATATTGAGCTTCCTCCTCATATTAGTGATAGCTCCAGCCTATGGGCAACAAAAATCGCCCAAGCCTTATTTTGCTACAGATGGAGAGATGATCTTTAGTTTCAATCAACTAATGATTCCCAACCAATTCTTTGATCGTAAGATGCGTTTTAGCTTTTTCCCGCATGTAGATTTTACGGTACACAAAGATTTTAGTAAGAATATAGGGATTTACGCAGGTTTGGGGCACCAAAACATTGGGTTGCGCTTCGAGGATTCGGTCAAGAAGATGCATCGTTCACTAGTCGTGAACGCTCCCATTGGACTGAAGTTTGGCAATTTTGAAAAAGGAGTCTTTCTTTTTGGGGGAGTGGACTTTGGCTACTTCTACCACTATAAGCAAAAGTATTCGGTTGGAGAAGACAAGTTTGTAATCAAAGAGTTTAATAGCGACCGCATCAATAATACCAATTGGGCATGGTTTGTCGGCCTTGAATTGCCTACGGGGCTTAACATCCGGTTTAAGTACTATGTGAATGATTTTTTCAATCAATCCTATACCAATGAGATCGG
This sequence comes from Bacteroidota bacterium, assembly GCA_038534415.1. Lineage (GTDB taxonomy): Bacteria > Bacteroidota > Bacteroidia > J057 > J057 > JBCAWW01. The sequence continues at coordinate 8,145 of JBCAWW010000044.1, forward strand.
CGCCATGCCCTACGCAGGCGCGAGTTCACGTATTTGGTATATCTCCATCGGCTCCCGCAATGTCCTAGGGGGCAATCGTTGGCGCTCGGAAGAACCAGAGGACGAATAATCCGAAAGGGATATTGCTCCATGCAGCCGATTTCAATACCATATGAGATCGGCTGTTTTTTATTGGGTCTACCAGCCGGTCTCCAAAATTTTTAACAAATCCCCACAACGCCTACGGGAAACAGGCAAAAGGGTACCATCGGTAAGTTCTGCTTCTACTTGTCCTCTACGCCAGAGCGTGCGCAAAAAGCGAAGATTGATTAAGTGGGAGCGATGGATACGTACAAATTGCGGGTAGGCTTCCAAGGAAGTATCAAAAAACTTGAGTGTTTTGGCGAAGCAAAATGCTTTGTTGCGAGAATGTAGATGTAGTCGTACGTAACAGCCATCGGCTTCTATTCTCATGATTTGCCTTACCGGTACTAGTTCAACCCCTTGATCAAAGGGCAAACTCATCATTGGTCCTTGGACAGGAGCCTTGTCAAAAAGTGCCGCGATTCGATTGGGTGGAGTGCGCATAGGCATCCCATCCGGGTAAATAGATCCCATTTCCATGATAATTGCGAATTGTGATTCGTGTAATCCCGCTCCTGTCTTACCAAAAGCCGGAATTTTCTTACCTTAGTCTATGAATGACACTGGGGCGTTAAAAGAATTTGAAAAAAAATCTCAATCTTTTTGTAAATGCCTGACTATCAGTCTGAAAAAATATGGCAAAACAAGCCTTTTCCAATGAGGAAGTAATAAAGGGCATTAAAGCGGGGGGCATCATCCAAGAGAAATGGTTACTAAAACTTTATGAAACCCATTTCAGTCTCGTCTATAAAGCGCTGGACAAACACAAAGTCAATGAAGAACAGGCTATGGACGCCTTTAGTGACGCATTAGTTGAATTTAGAAAAAAAGTCCTAAACGACTCATTTAGAGGCGATTCCCATTACTTTAGCTTTCTTTATTCTATTTTTTTTAACAAAATTTTTAACGCTTTATCCAAAAACAAAACTAAGAAGGTTGAATGGGTATTTGAACTGCCCCATTTCATCATCGACGATAATAAAGATATCGTCCACTTACTTGAAACCAATGAAGCTTATGAAACGCTCCTCAATTATATGAATCAGCTTGGCGAACCTTGTAGTTCGATATTGCTCGACAATGCTTATTGGGGATATAGCATGACAGAGCTCGCAGAACGACATAAGTTTAAGGACGCCGCTACTGCTCGCAGTAAGAAGTTTCATTGTCTCAAGAAGTTATTAGCCAACATAAAGAAAAAGAAAACACAACCATCTTAGCAGAAAAGCAATGTCAGACGAGATACTCACATTACTCTCCCAATATATCCACGGGGAATTGAGCGGGGCCCGCAAGGAGGCTTTGGAGGCCCGCATGCAGCAGGAACCCGAGATCGCAGCTGCGCTCAACGAACTGATAGTCGGCGAGCAAGCGATTCAGGCAAAAGGAGATTCTATCTTGAAAGCTCGTTTAGATCAAAGAGGCAAAGAATTATTTCAAGCACCTGCATCTAAACGGACAAGGCTTTGGCCTTATATCGCGGCGGCAGCGGCAGTGGGCCTTTTGTTTAGCCTATATTTCTTTAAGCCATTTAATACAGGTCCTCAGTGGCAAGAGATGGCAGAAGCCTTTCCGCTCCCACACCCGCCAACTGCAGTTCGCAGCAATAGCGAATTACCAAAATTGAGACAAACTGGTTCAGAGTATTATAGTAAACTGCAAAATCAAGCCGCTGTCGGCCAATGGAGTCGATACCTACAAGACACCACGGACGTTGAAATACAATTTTATCTGGGGGTGGCATATTGGCAGATCGGGAAGATGGATTCTGCTCAATATTTGCTTTCTCAGGTACCACAAGCCAGTAGTCTATATGAGCGTGCCAGTTGGTATCAAAGCGCCCTTTGCGTCGAGCAAAAGGACATTGAGTGCTTGAAAGCGCAGCTTCAGCGGATTAGCAATCAAAATGGGCACTACAAACAAACAACGGCCAAAGCTTGGCTAGAAGCGCTAGAATAAGCCCCTCCTACATTTAGCAAAACACCATTATTAGCAAGCAAAACTTGCTAGCTGGGATTCTTATATCCACTAGCAAAAGGATCAAGTATCGGTTCACAACTTAAGCAATCAATCATGAATTATTTATTCTCCATTTGGAGTATGCTGTTAGTTTTATTGCCGGCCTGTTGCATAGGGCAGTCTCAGGACCGCCTCTATGCACTCGCCGCCAATCTGGAGAGTTTATCCCAGACCTTGCCCCAACTCAATGAAGAGGTACAACTCTCCCTAGAAGATGTTAGTCTTTCAGATTATGTCCGTGCCCTTGGGCAGGCGCACAAATTGAATTTCTACATAGAGGATACGCCGAGCAAACGACTCAGTAGTAACTTCCATGGTGAGTCCGTCAAAAACGTGCTCTTGTTTCTCTGCAAGCAGTTTGACTACCAGTTTGAGATCACGGGGAGTATTCTTTCCTTTTCTCCTTATCAAGCGCCTCTGCCTCCGATTCGGCCCAAGCCAGCACCCGACATAGCGTTCACCGCAGGTATGCTCTCCGTCGACCTACAAAACGATAGTCTCAGAGCAGTCATCAAACGCTTATCTCAACTGACAGGTCGCAAGATTCTCACCCAGCCAGAGACCTATGGACTTTTATCGATTTATCTCCCCCCTACTCCCATAGATACAGCGCTTGAAGCAATTTTCACTGCCAATGGCTTGACTCTCAGCAGACGGCCCAAGGGCTATTATCTTGTCAGTCCTCCCCAAACTACGCCTACAGCAGCACAAAAAACAATTGCCGGACGTACTGATTTTTCGATTGAGGTATTGACGAATGCTGAGGATATACTACTGACTATCAGTGCTGAACAAGCGGACTTGGAGAGTTTGATCCAAGCCATTTTTCAGGCGACTGGTGTCAATTATTTACAATACGCTCAGCTGCTTGGGGTCGTGAGTTTGGAGACAGAATTGTTGCCAATTGATGAGTTGTTGAGTCGCCTTTTGGGGGGCACAACTTATACCTACCGTCATGACGGAACGCTATATCTCATCGGCGACAAGGAAACTCCAGGCTTGGCCTCAATCGAAATTGTCCATCTCAAATATCGTCCAACCTACCAAGCCATTGACCTTATTCCAGGTACTCAAACCATCGACCAAGTTGATGCAAGAGACAGGAATATGCCTCGCAATCCAGAAGCCATCCCAAACCTCAATAATGACCCCTACAGCACATATGGTTCAAATAACAATGCTTTTGGTACGATAAACACTGGCCCCTCCGAAGTCTCTCCCCCACCCAGCATTGTCAAAACTCAATTGGGAGGCGTAGAAATCGTCGAATACCCTGAACTCAATCGTATCATTTTGAAGGGCCCAACTACTGAGGTACAAGAAATTGCTTGGTTTCTCCGGGAGATAGATCAGCCCGTACCGATGGTAAAAGTGGAGATGTTAGTATTAGAAGTAAACCAAGATCGGCTCTTGAGTACAAGTGTCAAGGCAGGTCGGAAGCAAGCTTCTGATACTTTATCTCTCTTAGAAACCCTGATTCCAAACCTCAATCTCAATGCCGGAGGCGAACAAATCAATTCATTACTGGAGCAGGTGCCCGCTCTTAGCAATCTGGGAATTTTGAGCAGTGAGTTTTACCTCAAGATTAGAGCGCAAGAAGAAAGGGGAAACCTCAAAGTAGAAATGCAGCCTGTGCTCTCCATGCTCAATGGCAGATCGGCTTCATTGGTGGTCGGTCAAACTCAATACTATCTACTCGAGACCCAAACCTCCGCCAATGGGGCAGTCAACAATTTCACCCAATTTACTCAACGGTTTGAGCGGATAGACGCCAATATAAAACTGAGCATCCGTCCCTATATATCAGAGGATGAGATGGTTACGCTAGAGGTCATGCCCAATTTCACCAGTCCGGTGGGTTCACTTGATGCAGAGGTTCCGCCCACGATTGCGACCCGGAGATTTGATTCAACGATCCGCGTCAAAAACGGAGAAACGGTGATTTTGGGAGGCCTCTCCGAGGAACGCTCAAACGAAAGCACCAGTGGGCTGCCTTTCCTCAGCCGGATACCAGTACTCAAATACATATTTGGTAGTGTTAACAAAGGCAAGACCAAAACTTCTATGCTGATCTATCTCACACCAACCATTTATTACCAATAATCATGTCCTTTTTACAAGAAATTGGATGGTATGGGCTTAATCGATTAGAGGTTTGGGAGCTCAATGAAGCTGGAGAATTTCTAAGCCGGATGAGCGTTCGCAAAGCGAACAACCAACTCTTAATCGAGCAATACGAAGAAAACCCCATCTTACCGGATCAAATAAGCCCCTGTCTTCCTATCATTTTGGCGCTTCGATTGGAAAATGTCATCGAAACCAAAATGGCCAAAGATGAGCCCAATGTGCTCAACCAGCTTTTGGGGGTAACGCTAGAGGATAAGTCAGCGTTTGTCTGGCAAGTCAATCCAATTGATGAGCAAACGCAATGGGCCAGTGTAGCGCGAAAACAAAGTTTACAGGCCGTTTGGCAGCTTTTGGAGGCCTTTTCTGGACATATACTTTATTTCAACTTGAGCAAGCTGAGTCAGCAGATTTTGCTTATTTCTCCTTCGGAGAACACTTCCCAAGCTGAATATACAGCACTCAAGGAGCGACTAGCGGTGCCGGAAGCAGCGCTTTATCCTTACTCCGTGGCAATGCAGTATTTTCGTCTGCAAGGACGAGATCTGCATGGCTGGGAGAGGGATTTAGCCTTTGCCCAAAGGCTAGAAGACAACAGCAAATGGCTCAAAAGATTAAGTCTTATGAGCGCAGTATGTTTATTCTTTTTGGGGCTTGGCATGATCGTCCAAAGTCAACTATCTCAAAGCATAACCCAAGCGCAGGGATACATTCAGCAACAAGCAGGGATTTTGCAGGAGATAGACAGTCTCAACCAACATATCGACGAACACAAAAACTACTTAAAACAAAGTCGAAGCAATCCCACTACGAGCCAAGTTAGCTACTTTTTAGATCGAAGCGCCCAACTCGCCCCCAGTCAGCTCCACTTCAAACAATGGGTTTATGCACCTAGCCAAACTCTCTGTAAAAAGCTAGACCTAGACCCTGAGCAAAAGCCACTTCTGCTCATCAAAGGTACAGCGGGCAATAGTAATAGCATCACAGAATTTGCCCAAGCCCTGCAAAGCAAAATTCCTCGCTATAAAGTGGCGCTAAAGCACTCCACCTACGATATGCAGCAAGGGCAATATCAATTTTTACTCACCATACTATGAAAGCACAATTATCAAAAATGGCACTAATTGGCTTATGCTTATTACTCATAATGAGCAC
>JBCAWW010000045.1:0-13499 GCA_038534415.1 Bacteroidota bacterium
TAAGGATCTCCAGCATCTGCTTGGAGGCAAATACAAGCTTTTGTGCGCACATCATTTTTCTCAGTGAATTTTGAGCTTGGGTATAAAAAGAGGGTGCCAAATCAATTAGATTAATGAATCAGCACCGATAACATCGCCTATTCCGGGTCGAGATACTCCAACCAATGTTTGGCCTGCGCTCCTGTAAAGTGCTCAATTTGATGCCGGCAAGAAAAGCCACAAGCGGCTACTTGTGCATCGGCTTGGCGTTCGCGGATAGCGGGAAACAACTTTTGCTCCCCAATCTTTGCAGAGATGTGATAATGCTCCTTTTCGTAGCCAAAAGAGCCGGCCATCCCACAGCAACCCGCATCTATAATCTCTGCCTTGGTCTCAGATGCCGCAAAAATCTTTTGCAGAGCCTCCATCCCAAAAAGCGCCTTTTGATGACAATGCCCATGGATCAATAGGGCCTGATCTTCTGATTTAAACGCCAACTTTATTTTTCCGCTCTCCTGCTCAGCCAAGAGAAAGTTTTCTATCGGCTGGATGCCCTGAGATAAGCGTTCGCCGAGGGCGTGATCTACCAATAAATCTGGCAAATCATCAACCAAAGCAGAGGCACAACTCGGTTCGCAGACCACCACAGGCACCTCCTCAGCCAACCAATGATCAAGGGATTGCGCCATCCTTTGCCCCTGAGCCGCAGCGGCTCGCAAAAACCCATGCGAAATCTTAGGCCGCTGGCAGCAACCCACCGCAGCAAGCTCGACCTGATAACCCAGCGCAGTCAAAAGTCTGTAGGCGGCCTTGCCCACCTCCGGCTCATGATAGTTGAGATAAGTGTCGGCAAATAGCGCCACCCGAGGCCCTTCTGAGTTGGGGTTTTGTTGGGCAAACCAATTTTCAAAAGTCTCTGCTGCATAAGCCGGTAATGTCCGACGACTATCAAAGCCCAATAGCTTGGACTGCATCAGTTTGAAAAACGAACCCCTTTGTAGATTATTGATCAAGCCCGCCATCTCTCCCGCAAAACGCTTTGCCATCTTGGCCGAATCCCTGATCATCCGATCGCGCAGACTAGGACCTTGCTCGTCATAATATTGCTGGCGGACCTCCCCTTTGAGCCGCGCCATATCTACATTGCTGGGGCATTCGGACTTACAGGCCTTACAACTTAGGCACAAATCCATCACCGCTTGGATACGTTCGCTGCCTAGTCCATCCTGCAATTGGCCCGACATCGCTAGCCGCAAAGCATTGGCCCGTCCTCTGGTAGAATCTTCCTCTTTGCGAGTGGCTTTGAAACTGGGGCACATGGTGCCAGCGCCGATTTTACGACATTCCCCCACCCCCGTACACATATGGACGGCATTGTCAAAACTGCCTTCCGCCTGATAGCGAAAATGTGTTTTCGGACTTTGATCGCGATAGCTAGTACCATAGCGTAAGTTTTCTCGCATGGGCGGCGCATCCACAATTTTGCCTGGATTCATGCGGTTTTCTGGATCAAAAAGTGCTTTTATTTCCTTGAATACCCCATAAAGGCTTTCGCCAAAATACTCCCGATTGAATGGGCTACGCACCAAACCATCGCCATGCTCTCCACTCCAAGAGCCACCATAATGCTGCACCAAATCAAAAGTATCTCTCGCGATGGCTTCAAAGCGCTCTATATCTTGAGCTTGTCGTAAATCTAAAATCGGCCTCACATGAATCACCCCTACACTCGCATGCGCATACATCGCCGCTTCGGTCCCATGTTTTTTGCAGACCGCCAAAACCTTATCGATATACTCCGGTAGCACCTCAGTCGGGATACCCGCATCTTCGATGAACGCTAGCGGCTTTTTCTCCCCTTTGATACCCAGCATGAGCCCCAAACCCTTTTTGCGGATGAGCCATACATCTTCGTATTCTGGTCCTTCAGTAAAAAAAGGAAACGCATAACCGAGTCCTTTTTCTTTTAGGTCAGCTATCATATCTAGCGGGCGCTGCCGAACGTCTACCTCATCATCACTATAAAACTCCACAATTAAGATCGCCGCAGGTTTACCCTCAATAAAGTGGCAAGCCCGCTGAGTGGTAAGGTTTTCTCGGCTGAGCCGAACGACTGTCTCATCTAGTATTTCGATGGCCGCCGGGCGGAACGCTAACATAGGCGTCACCGACTGGATCGCCTCCATGAGCTCGGTATAATGCACCACACAAACGGATTTGTAGCGTGGCAGAGGCACTAGATTGAGTTTGAGTTCGAGCGTAGTGGCGAGGGTACCTTCGCTACCGGTGATCAATTTGGCGAGGTTCCATTGGTCGGTCTGGATAAATTCGTCGAGATTATAGCCTCCTACTCTGCGCATTACCTTCGGAAAACGCTGCTCAATCTCATCCTGATGCTGGTGGATGCGTTCGGCGAAGCCGTGGTAAATCTCTCCCTCTCGATCTGCTTGTGCAGATTTTGCTTGATACTCCTCTTGACTTAATGCCTTTAGATGTAGCTCAGTGCTATCGGCCAGCACTACTTTGGCTTCTAAAACGTGATCGACCGTCTTGCCATAAAGGATGCTTTTGGTTCCCGAGCTATTATTGCCGACCATACCGCCCACATTGGCGCGACTGGAAGTAGCCGGATCAGGCGCAAAATGCAGGCCATGAGGAGCAAGAAAAGCATTTAACTCATCTCTAACGAGTCCTGGCTGTACACGCACCCATTGCTCCTCCACATTGAGTTCGAGTACTTGATTGAGGTGCTTGGAGAAGTCTAAGACCAAAGAGCGACCGACCGTTTGGCCCGCTAAGCTCGTACCTCCCCCACGTGGCAAAATACTGACTTGATGTTCCGCCGCTACCTTGATGGCGGCTTTTACATCAGCCTCATCCCAAGGACAAACTACGGCCAGGGGTCGAATTTGATAGACGCTAGCATCTGTGCTGTACAGACCGAGGCTGGTTTCATCGGTGAGTAGGTCGCCTCTAATTGCTTGCCGGAGGGATTGGTGCAGAGCAGACATTTTTTTGAGTATTGGATGAGTTTTTCCTCCCCTAAAAACCTAGCTTTTGCGAAGCAGTATCCCCTTCGGAGGGGATTAAGGGGGAGGAATTATTTCCCTTCAAACATGATTTTGTTTACATCAGATCACGCAGGGCCGATAGCAATACATTGACATGATTAGGAGTAGAGCTTTCGCCCATGAGTCCAATGCGCCATATCTTGCCGGCAAAGGCACCCAGCCCAGAACCCACTTCAATGTTGTATTCATGTAGCAAGCGTGAACGGATGGCAGCTTCATCTATCCCCGCCGGAATTTTGACGGCATTGAGCATGGGAAGGCGATACTGGGCCTCTACCAAAAACTCAAAGCCTATGGCTTCCAGTCCATCTCTGAGCAATTCATGATTGCGCTGGTGTCGGGCGAAGCGATTTTCGAGCCCTTCCTCTAGGACAATGCGATAGGCCTCACGAAGGCCGTAAACGGCCGAAACCGGAGCCGTATGATGGTAAGCCCGCTTGGCACCCGCCCAATAGTTTTTGACCAATGTCAGGTCTAAAAACCAGCTTTGCACTTTGGTTTTACGATTGTCTAATACTGCCACCGCTCTTGGGCTAAAAGATACCGGAGATAATCCGGGAGGCGCGCTCAAACACTTTTGGGTACCAGTATAGATCGCATCTATGCCCCACTCATCCACTTTGAGTTGAGTACCGCAATAAGAAGTAACGGCATCTACGACTAACAAGGCTCCGGCATCATGTACCATTTGACTGATCTCTTCGAGGGGTTGAAGGACTCCAGTCGAAGTCTCAGCGTGCACGATAGCCAGCAGTTTGGGGTTGCTGACGGTGGCGAGAGCAGCTTGTACTTGAGCAGGGGAGATGGGCGTTCCCCAAGGGGACTCTACCCTAGTAACTTTGGCCCCACAACGCTCTGCGATATCGGCCATACGCCCCCCAAAGACCCCATGAATACAAATGATCGCCTCATCGCCGGGTTCCAATAAATTGACTAGGCAGGTTTCCATACCCGCCGATCCGGGAGCAGAAACCACAAAGGAAAGTTCATTTTGAGTTTGAAAGGTGTGCTGCACCATGCTCTTGACTTCGTCCATGATGGCGACGAAGTCAGGATCTAAATGGCCAACTAGCGGGGTTGCCATGGCTTTGAGGACTCGGGGATGGACATCACTAGGTCCAGGCCCCATCAAGATGCGTTGATGCGGATTGAGTTCGGCAGGAATTTGCATGAGGAGTAGATAGTCTTTGAAAATGATTGCTTTCTCAGACTAAAATAAACTTTATCCCTCAAATTCCTCTTCTGCCATTTGATAATATTGGTATTGCTGCAAAAAGTGGTGGGTCTTTCCGTTGTAGGATTTGGCAGTATAGCCTTTGACGAGTTCTTGCACGATGACTTTGCGCAAATCTTCCAAATGGAGATTTTGAGCGGCAGAGATAAAAACTGCGGGAGCGTTTTCGTCTGCATGCCAAGAGCGACGCAATTGTTCCAAGACTTCAGGCTCCAACATATCTACCTTATTGAAGACGGTGATCATGGGCCTTTCCTGCAGTTTCATGTCTTCCAAGGTCTGCTTGACCACTTGGATATGATCTTCAAGATGCGGATGAGCTGCGTCGACGACATGTAGTAAGACATCTGACTCTTGGGACTCGGCGAGGGTACTTTTAAAGCATTCGACCAAGTGGTGAGGCAGTTTGCGGATAAAACCTACCGTATCGGACAGCAGAAAGGGAATGCCTTGCAGAGAGACCTTGCGAACCGTAGTATCAAGCGTGGCGAAGAGTTTATTTTCTTGGAGAACTTGAGACTTGGAAAGACGGTTCATCAAAGTGGATTTACCGACATTGGTGTAGCCCACTAAGGCGATTCGGACAAATTCTGAACGATTTTTTCGCCGTGTTTGCTCTTGCAGATCTATTTTGGCCAAGTCTTTTTTCAGACGAGCGATCTTATCTCTAATGATACGGCGATCCGTCTCGATTTCTTTTTCACCTGCTCCTTTGAGACCGATACCCCCTTTTTGACGAGAAAGGTGAGTCCACATACCACTCAGACGTGGGAGGAGATATTGATACTGAGCCAGATCAACCTGAGTCCGCGCTTGAGCGGTTTGGGCTCGCTCAGAAAATATATATAAGATTAGAGAAGAGCGATCCAAAACTTTGACCCCGAGATATTCATCCAGATTGCGGATTTGCGAAGGCGAGAGATCGTCATCAAAGATGACGAGATTTGCCCCTTCTAGCTCGATGGCTTCTTGAATCTCTTCTAGCTTACCAGATCCAACGTAGGTGGAGTTGACGGGCTTGTCCAGCTTCTGAATAAAAGAGCGTACGGCCCTTGCCCCGGCTGTTTCTGCCAGAAAAGCCAGTTCATCGAGATAGTCTTTTGCCTGTTCAAAATCCATCTCTCTGGTGCACACCCCTACTAGGATGGCACGCTCCATTTCACCGTTTTTGGATATGGTTTGGCGTTCGATCATGTAAAATTGCTACGAGCAGCTATAGATAAGGTTGCCTTTGGCTAACGCTTCTTCTTTTGGCGACGCTTGCGGTTTTTGCGCGTTTTGGCGTCATCTCCACTTCTTTGCTTATCAAATATTGGCTGATCAGCCGGTACTTGAAATACCTCAACTGCTAGGCCATCATAATGGGCATCGTTAAATGACTTACTGATCAAGTCGGCATAACGCTCATCTACTTCAAAATACGATATCTTTTTGAGGATGGTAATCTTGCCAATCCTCATCTGGCGATCTCTGACATTTTGATTGATCAAACTGAGGAGGCGATTGACGTTGAGTTGCTGCTTGGCTCCTACATTGATTCTAAAGCGACTAATAGGACGGCTATTTCTTCCGCCTGATCGTCCCTCTCTCCCCTCTCTGCCACCACGATCTCTTTCACGACCGTAGCGATCCTCTCTACGAGTGCTGCTCACATTGAGGTCAGGAGCTCCTTGATAAGTGTAAAGAAGTCCTTTGAGTTCACGGTACAAAAAACGATTGATCAATTCATCGCGATCCAAATCCGCTAATCCTGCTTGAATTTCACTCAGATATTGCTCAAGTTGGGCGGGGTGGTAGTCCATCTCACGGATCGAACGAACCGTTGAGCGAAGCTTCATACCAATAATTTCATCGCCAGTTGGGACAGAACCTTTGATAAAGGTTTTGCCAGACATCCGCTCAAGCGTACGAATCTTACGGTTTTCACGGCTGTGAATGATCGCGATCGAAACCCCTTCTTTACCCGCTCGGCCGGTACGACCACTACGGTGAATATAGACTTCAGGATCATCTGGCAATTCGTAATTGATGACGTGTGTCAGATCGTTGACATCGAGCCCACGGGCGGCAACATCAGTCGCTACTAGGATACTCTCCTGGCGTTCGCGAAAGCGATACATCACATTGTCACGTTGCGCTTGCGAAAGGTCTCCAGAAATCGCCACTGCGGCAAAACCGTCTGCATTTAGTTTGCGGGCGATGTGGTTGGTATCTCTTCTAGTACGACAAAAGACGATACCATAAAAATCATCTATGCTAGTCAAGATTCGACGCAGGGCAGCGTAGCGATCTCGAGCTGATACTTGATAATAATGATGCTCTACTTTTTTGGCACCCGCATTTTTGCTCCCGACGGTGATTTCGAAGGGATCGTTCATATAGCGTTTGGCAATCCGTGCGACTTGCGGTGCCATCGTTGCCGAGAAGAGTAGCGTTTGGCGTTCGTCTGGAGCGGCTTCCAAAATAGAGTCCAAATCCTGTTGAAAGCCCATATTGAGCATTTCATCAGCCTCATCCAGCACGACATATTTGATCTGCGAGAGATCTAGTTCGCCGCGATTGATCAGGTCCAGCACTCGACCAGGAGTACCCGCTACAATCGAAACGCCTTTTTTGAGCGCCTTGATTTGGGTGTAGATGGGCGTACCTCCATATACCGATATGATCGGCAGCTTCCCTTTATTTTTGGCAAAAGATTGCAGATCCTTAGTGATCTGAATAGCTAACTCACGCGTCGGACTCAGGACAATAGCCTGAGGAACGTAAGCATTTTCATCTACCATCTGTACGAGTGGTAGGCCAAAGGCTGCCGTCTTGCCAGTACCAGTTTGGGCAAGGGCGATCAAATCCTGCTGATGCTCGAGAATTTGGGGGATAGCCTGGGTTTGAATGGGAGTTGGCGCTTCAAATCCCAATTTGGTGATGGCTGAAATGATTTCTGCATCCAGCCCTAAACTTTCAAATGTTGACATATAATATGCTTTCCCAATCACCTCCCGCCAATTTTAGGGGCATAGCTTCTGCCAGGAAGTGGATAATGATGCGGCAAAGGTACGTTTATTTAGTGATCTTTTATACGATCCCTAAATATCCTCTGCTTTATTCGTAACTTCATTGCGCATTAAGGACGGTATAATTTCTTGTTAAAAACGCTACCCATAGCACAATTCCTACCAGAACACTGGCGGGGAGATTCAATTTTGATTGATGTCAGGTCCCCCAAAGAGTTTCTCAAGGGGCATATCCCTGGTTCCATCAACATCCCCCTATTTGACAACGACGAGCGTACTCTAATTGGTACTCTTTACAAACAAAAGGGTCGCAATGATGCATTCCTTAAAGGTTTGGAAATTGTCGGGCCTAAAATGGAGGACTTTGTCAGAGAACTACAAAATCAAGGCCAAACTAAAAAGGTCTTGGTACATTGTTGGCGCGGAGGGATGCGAAGCCAGAGCATGGGTATGCTTTGGCAGATGGCGGGATATGAGGTAAGCGTTCTGCAAGGCGGATACAAAGCATATCGACAGCAAGTACAAGCAATCTTTGCCCAAAACTGGGATTTACGCATGATCGGTGGTAGTACTGGCTGTGGCAAGACCGACATCTTGCAGTCCCTACGCCAACTAGGGCAACAAGTATTGGATCTAGAAGGGATTGCCCATCATCGTGGTTCCGCTTTTGGCGGTATTGGATTAGTCGAGCAGCCAAGTGTGGAGCAATTTGAAAATGATTGCCATGAAATACTGCGCCATTTCGATCCCCAACAACCTTTATGGGTAGAAGATGAAAGCCATGCAATCGGTCGGGTCTATATCCCCTTAACATTTTGGGAGCAGATGAAAACAGCTTCTATCTATGTGCTAGATCTGCCCTATCATTTGCGAGAAGAACGCTTGATTCGAGAGTATGGTGCTTATCCAAAGGCAGACGTTAGCGCAGCCCTAGAAAGGATCAAAAAACGCCTCGGCGGCAAAAGTTTTCAAGCAGCACTAGCGGCGATCGCCGCAGATGAGCCACAAAAGGTCGTCTCACTTTCATTGGCCTACTATGATAAGGCCTATCATCATGCTTTATCCAAAAGAAAAGGAGCGTCCAAGCATCATTTATCATTAAATGTTGATCAACCAGCACAAACAGCACAATTGTTGCTCAACCTAAACACGAAATAGACAAGCACTGAATGAATACGAACGAGCCAATCAGATTGACCCAGTATAGTCATGGGGCAGGATGTGGATGCAAAATCTCTCCGCAGGTATTGGATAAGATCCTACATACCTCACAACATATTTTGGCAAACCCCGACTTATTGGTAGGCAATGATACCCGAGATGATGCCGCAGTGTATGACTTGGGTGATGGAACGGCCATCATTAGTACGACTGACTTTTTCATGCCGATTGTAGACGATCCTTTTGACTTTGGTCGGATCGCCTCTGTCAATGCGATCAGCGATGTCTATGCCATGGGCGGGAGCCCGATGATGGCGATTGCGATATTAGGCTGGCCGGTTGACAAACTGCCTCCAGAGGCAGCACAGCAGGTTTTGGAAGGTAGTAGATCCATTTGTGCAGAACTAGGCATTCCGCTTGCGGGAGGTCATAGTATCGATAGTCCGGAACCCATTTTTGGGCTAGCAGTCACTGGTAGAGTCAATGTAGCCAACATTCGCAAAAATGGTGGAGCCGTCGCCGGAGGCAAATTATTTCTGACCAAGCCACTTGGCGTAGGGATTCTCAGCACCGCCCAAAAGCAACAAAAACTGCAGGCCGAACACCAAGACATCGCGAGAGACAGCATGGTCCAACTCAACCAATTGGGGGAGACTTTTGCTAAATATGCCTATGTCAAATCCATGACCGACGTTACCGGTTTTGGTCTTTTGGGGCACCTAGGCGAGATGTGTCAGGCCAGCAAAACCAGTGCGCTAGTCAAACTAGACAAGGTCCCGAAGCTCCCCCACATCGATCAATATATTGAACAAGGCTGTATACCCGGAGGTACCCATCGCAATTATGAAAGTTATGGCGATAAGATCAGCGAGTTAAACGACTATCAAAAAGCCATCCTTTGTGATCCGCAGACCAGTGGGGGTTTATTGATTGCTGTCATGCCCGGATATGACAAAGAGTTTATTGCCTTGACTACGGGTTTAGGCTTAGCACTAGAAGCGATCGGGGAGATGACAGAGCCAGGAGACTTATTGATTCAGGTAGAGTAGTTTGGCTTTGCCGAACGCTTGGCTTTATCAAGCTACTTGTCTTTATGCCCAAATCTCAGCCCAAGCGAAAATTCTAGCAGACCGTAATTCCAAACCTCATAATGGGGCCAACGCACGGGAGGCGCCTTGAGCTGAAGCTGTATAAAAAGCGGTCCCCCCATTGGGTAGGCTCGTAGGCCACAGATCCCATACAAATACATTGTCCTACCATATAAATAAGGAACGCTCCCCCTTGCATTCCATTTAAAGGCTCGAGTACCATGACTCCCGCCTAGCCCAATGAGTATGCGGATGTTTTTGGACAAACGTCGATAGAGGAGCAAGTCCGAGCTCACCCACCAATAGGCCTTTTCTCCAGTAGAAATACGGTCATCGATGGGAGTAGCCAAGCCTCCAATGCGTAGGCCAGTTTCCCACTTAGGGGATTGCAACAAAGTGTACTCAAGTCCTAATCCACCATACAAAAGTCCCGTAAATTCGTAGGAAGCCCTCGTATCGATTTGTAACCGACCTGAGCTTGATGATTGGGCAGCGCAATAATGGGTACTAAATGCGAGCAGGGCCAAGGCCCAGAGCATGATTGTGTTTTTCATAATGTGCTAAATAAAAATTGTGCTGCTCAAAGATAGAAATATTATTCATTTCTGTTTTGTAGGCTACTGCTTCGCAGAACGCTTAGTCGCGCCTTATACCCAAGACCAGAATCGAATTAAGAGTCGCCTAAAAAGTTCACCAGAGAAGCGTTCCGCGAAGCGGAGAACAGCCCAAAGCCCCCAATAATACCCATCCCAAAATATCTCAAACGAAACTAGTAGCTAGCACCCATTAGGCTAAGTAAATGCCTGGCATAAATTTCGTTGCGCTGAGTCAATTTTTATTACCGGCCTAGCCGAACGCCTACCCCTGCCTGAAAGCTTTTGATCGTGCTAAGCGAAAACTCAGTAAACACCCGATGATGTGGGGCCTGTATCCGAAAGCCTGCTTTGAGATAGGGGCGAAAAAGATTTTTTCTCGTACTCACTCGCCGATTCAATTCATAATCTTCCTGCCATACTTGTCCCGTCAAAACTCCTACACCTCCAAATGGCAATATCGGTAGATGTTTACCGATACGCAGGTAGGCATTTTGTTCGACATGCACGAGCCAATCATAATCAATACCAATATTCGCTCCTCTCCCCGTGACACTAAATCCAACACCAAGTCGACTAGCCAATCGCCACTGCTTTTGGAAGCCCCACCAATATTCTCCCAATATGCTTCTCATATCAGCCAAATGGTCTTCTCCATAATAATACCACTCACCATATCGGGCCTGTTGATAGCCGATATATATTTTCTTAGCGCTATCATTAAGGCTTGGGTGTTCAAATACAGGATCGCCCTCACGGGCTTTTACCGCCCAGGCCAGATGCGCCACCATATAGGCATTTTCGATTAAGACACCAGAGTTTCCCCTAGCTGCCAGTTCTATTCCCACTCCCGCGATCAGATGTTTGCCTAGCCCAGTGGTCTGAAGGTTGACACTGACATAAGGCAAAGGTTTGCGCCATTGGGCATATGCATTGGGATTGTTAGCCGTATAATCTACCCGTTTCCATAAGCGGTCCACTTGCCCTCCTAACTCCCACTGCCATTGCCAAGCAGGAGCAAAAGGGAGATAATACGTTCGGCCGAAGCCGAGACGAATAAAATAGGAAGGATAATCCCACGGATTTTCGGTTGATCGATAGGGGATGACAAAAGCGGATTGCTTGAGATAGTTTTGTTTACGCCCTTTGGCCTTAAAAGCATAGGTCAAAGAGTAAGACGGAGCGATTTGTAGCACATCATCAAACAAAGCTCGACTGCTAGCAATCCTATTGTAGTAGATATCTAAGGGGTCGAAGTATCCCAGTACCGGCAACCCAATACTCAAGCCTTTTTGCAATCTCTGGGCCTGGAGTAAGCCGAGGGTAAAAAGAAATGCCCCTAATAAAATGATGCGTTTGCGCTTCATAGTTTGCTGCTGTAGAGTGACAAAAATAGGGCTGGGACGTGTTTTTGCACGTCTCAGCCCCATATATACCAATATAGCTTTTTTAGCGAGGAACTTCAACCTTCTCCACCAATAGGCGAATCGCATCTTCGGGCGTCATTCCTTCCATTTCTTTTTCAGGAGTGAGAATGATCCGGTGTTGCAATACTGGTCCGGTAATGTGCTGGATGTCTTCGGGCGTCACAAAATCACGTCCTCGCATCGCCGCGATGGCTTTGGCAGCAGTCATGAGACTAAGCGAAGCCCGAGGAGAGGCACCGAGGTAAATATCTTTGCTTGTCCGGGTCTGACTCACGATCTGAACGATATATTTGATCAAATTGGCGTCAATATGCAGGGAGCGAACGATATCTTGCGCTTCTTTGATTTCATTAGCCTTCAGGACTGGCTGGACCATGTCAAGATCGTTGACGCCTTTGCGATCATGAAAGCCCGTCAGAATATTGATTTCGTCTTCTACACTAGGATAACTCACTTCAATCTTGAAAAGAAAGCGGTCTAGCTGTGCCTCCGGCAAACGATAAGTCCCTTCTTGTTCGATAGGGTTTTGGGTAGCGAGTACCATAAAAGGAGGCGCCATCGGATAACGCTCACCATCCATGGTGATTTGTCGCTCTTCCATTACCTCAAACAAGGCAGCCTGGGTTTTGGCGGGAGCACGGTTGATCTCATCAATCAAAACGAGATTAGAAAAGATCGGCCCTTTACGAAACTCGAAGTCTGCATTTTTTTGGTTGAATATCGAAGTGCCCAATACATCAGAGGGCATAAGGTCTGGCGTAAACTGGATACGAGAGAAACCTGCATCGATCGAGCGGGCGGTCAATTTGGCAGCGAGGGTTTTAGCGACTCCCGGTACTCCTTCGATCAGTACGTGTCCATCAGATAGAATGGCCGCGATGATCAATTCGACCATTTTATGTTGTCCGACAATCAGTTTGCCGATTTCGGATTTGATTTGATCTACCGCATTTCGGAAAGCCGTCAGTTCGGTACGAGGTATATAGGTGTTTTCGCGTTCCACCGGAGGTGAAGTCTCAGCACTTACTACCTCTGGCTCTGGGCTAGTTTCGGGCGTATTATTGGGCTCTAAGGGAGTTTGTGATTCAGGTGTGGGATTATTTTCTTCCATTTGCGTGTAGATAAAAGCTTTCCACCAATAGGTTGAGTTCGAGTAAGTCGCTTTCGGAGATCTGTTCGCGTTGGCGGATACGCTCGATCATACGACAAAGGATACGGACTTCGTTGGCATCCATACCTGATTTACCCGCTAAGGTCTCGACAAACTCAGGGCTAAACTCTGTGGTTTTGAGAAAATATTGGGTCCGAATATAAGCAAGCAGAATTTTGATTTTCTTTTCTGCTACGTTTTTGTGGTCATTGCTCTGATAATAGAGGCGGCCTACCGTTTCGGTAAATTCGAGGGTAGCGTTAGGCAAAGGCTTACGATCGGGAATCACTCTCTGCTTGCGCTTGGACTCAAATATCACATAAGCAAGTACGGCAAAAGCCACGAGCCAATAGGCCCAATTGAGGGAGCGCTGAGAACGGATATATGCCAATAAATCGGGATCTTCTTGCTCAGGGCTGTTCATGGAATAATTGCCGCGTTTGTAAAATTCATCCCAAATGATGCCAGCATCTGCGGGGAAATGGCTAAAGGCGGCTTCGGCAAAACGATGGTTTTCTTCGTAGAGCAAAAAGTAATTGGCAATCATCCTCGGGCTCGTACCCAAAATGAGGAATCCGTCGCCATTCTGAATCTTGATCAAGCAGGCCTTGTCGTATTGGTTGTAAGCGAGTACCGAGATATTTTCGACCTCTTCGTCAAAAACGAAGTACCATTTTTCATCCGCTCGCTTAAAATCAAATTCGGTATAATCGCCTAGAGCAGGATTGGCAAAACGTATTTTAGTACTGTCTGCTTCGGGCATTTCCTCTTGGAGGAACTCTAAA
>JBCAWW010000046.1:0-13490 GCA_038534415.1 Bacteroidota bacterium
GCTTAGGTGGCGGTCTGCCAACGCAAAAATATCCAACATATCCTCATTTTTGAGGTTGAGAGCAATCTTTAATTTTCTAAGGATAAGATTGTTGTTGAGTCGCTTTTCTGCTATCGGTTGAGGGCCCTCTCTTTTGCCTCGCCTATCAGAGATAAAACCATTGAGAAAGCTCGCTAGTTCTTGGTCCAAGATAATTTCAGCATCTGGGTCCTCCTCTTTTTTGAGCCAATCGCTCACCTCCGCCCGACTTACCTCCATCTCAGCCAGGGCAAAGAGTTTGATCATTTTGTCATCAGAGAGATCAAAAATGTAGCGGATACGGCGTAAAATATCGTTGTTGGTCATAACAAGCGGCAAGGTAGAGCTTCAGGGACCAATGTCCAATTAATTCTAGCCTTGCCGCTTATCTATCATTCTGTTCGGATGGCTTGAATTGGCTTTGAAAGCGCCGTTTTGAGAGATTGAGCCCCAATAGTGACAAAGGCGATCAATAAAGCGGCGATGCCAGGCACAACAAAAATCCACCACTGCATCTCGACTCGATAGACAAAGCCTTGCAACCAAGTCTGCATACTAAACCAAGTTATCGGCACCGCAATGATGGCTGAGGCCAATATCAAATAAAGGAAGTCCCTTGAAATCATCCTCACCAACTGCGCCGCCGTAGCCCCTAATACTTTGCGAATACCAATCTCTTTGGTGCGCAATAAGACACTATGAGAAACTAGGCCAAAGAGCCCCATACAAGCAATCAAAAGAGCGAGAATGGTAAAGATCCTAAAGGCTTCACCAAACCTCTTTTCCCCTTGATATTGTTGGTTATAGACATCATCAACGTAGCGCAAATCAAAGGGGATCTGTGGTAAGGCCTTTTGGACCGTTTTTTTGATATGGGCGACGGTATTGTCGGAGGCATTCCCATTCATTTTCATGATGATATTCCCAGCGAAATAGGCAATCTCTTTATCGTAAAAGGTGAGGAAAAGTGGTTCGATTTTAAAGTCAAAGGATTGGAAATGAAAATTCTGCACCACGCCGATGACTTTACCGCCCTTGAAGGACTTGCCAACGGCAGATTCAGCTTGCCAGCCTAAAGCTTTAACCGCTGCTTCATTGAGGATATAAGTGTCCGCGGAGTCCGAAGGATGCGCTGGCGAGAAGTTGCGCCCCGCGATGAGTTCGATTTCAAACAGATCAATAAAATCATAATCCGTTCGTAGTCGATAGATTTGCATCGTCTCACCCGTGCTATTGCCCTCCCATTCCTTAGCAATACCTTGGCTGGTGATATTGATCGGAAGGCTAGTCGAAATAGAGACTTGAGCAATTCCGGCATTCTTTTTTAACTCAGTATGGAGACTTGTAGCTTTCTCTACCACATTTTGGTTACGGTAGGGCACATACACGATCTGGTCTCGGTTAAACCCAATCTTTTTGTTTTGGATGTAGTTTAGTTGCTGATAAACGATCACACTACTAATCGCCAAGCCGATGGCAACGGCAAACTGCCCCACCAATAATAAGCTGCGAAAAAATGCCCCTTCCTTACTCCGCTTAAACCAATTTCCTTTTAATGCCTTGACGGGATTGATGGCAGTCGAAAGTATCGCGGGATAAAAGCCAGATAAAGCGACCAATAAGCCGATGATAGCCAGTAGTCCTAGCATGACCCAAGGGTTCCCGAGTAGGGAAAAAGGTATAGGCATCTCAACCAAATCACAAAAAGTCGGCAAAAACAAATTGGCTAGTCCAAGGGCAATACCAAAACTGATACCACAGAGAAGGAGAGATTCGACCAAAAACTGTTGGATGAGCTGAGAACGCTCCGCTCCCAAGATTTTTCTCACCCCTACTTCTTTAGTCCTTTGGCCAAGTTTTGCTGAAGCCAAATTGATATAGTTCACCAAAGCCAAGGATAGGATCAATATTCCTATGAACAAAAAGAGATAAACATAGGTGATATCGCTATTATCAAAGTCGTAATTGACCCGAGAGTAAAGATGGATGTCTTTTAAGCGTTCTAGAAAAAAGGAAGAAACAAAAGGTAATCCCTTATAAGCAGCCACTAGCTTGTCATCAAAAATGCTCATTTTTTCTACTAGCTGACCAGAATCGCTTCCTTCGGCGAGTAACACATAGGCGATATAGTTATTGCTTGCCCAACGGTTGTTTTTTAGATCCTCCACATATTCCCCATAGTTTTCGATGGAGACCACAAAGTCAAAGCCTAAGTGCTGATTGGGAGGCAAATCTTCGATCACGGCTCGCACGACAAAGCTTTTGCCGGTATTGATCATAATGCTCTGCCCCATTGGCTCTTGATCCCCAAAATATTTTTTAGCCATAGAGGCACTTAATACAATCGCCCCCTTGTCCTCTAATACCACTCGGGGATCTCCCTTGATCGCAGGATAATCAAACACTTCAAAAAGGGCGGCATTGGCAAAGAGACCAAATTCTTGGAACACTTCCTTCTCTTTCATGAACTGAAACTGAAAGGGAGCAATGGTAGTGGTCGCTTCTACTTCAGGAAAATTCTTTTCTAAAGCGGGCCCAATCGTGGCTGGAGCAACCGCAAATTGATCGGTGCCTCTAAAGACGTTACCGGGCTGGGTCTGGGCGATACGATAGATCCGATCTGCATGCTCATGCTGGGTATCAAAACTGACCTCAAACTGGATGTAGAGGGCAATTAAGACAAAGCAGCACATGCCCAAGCTCATGCCGATGATATTGATCAGAGAAAAAAGCTTGTGCTTGAATAAATTTCGCCAGGCTATTTTTAGGTGAGTGAGTAACATGCTGATTGCTGTGTTTTCGATTAAATCAATAATGCTTGCATAATAGCGGGCTAGCCTTAGCCCGATGAGCGCAAAAGACGCATCGGTTCAGCTTGTAGAGACTACTTTTATAATTCTCCTCGCTCATAGAGCTCTAGCACCTTGGTCCGGTAGTAGTAATCATAGCGAGCAGCGAGCAGCTGTCTTTGCGCGTTGAGGCTGCGATTGCGCACGATAAAATAATCCAAGGCATTGCAGCTGCCGAGTTTGAATTCACGCTCTTTGTTTTGCATCAGCTTCTGGTTGACTTTGGCGGTGTATTGCGCCGCCTCATAGTTTGCTAAGGCTGCCATTTGGGCGATTAGGGCTTGTTGTACGGTAAAACTTAGCTGCTGCTGCTCATTTTGCAAGGCGGCCCTGGCTTGTAGCAAATCTACTTTTGAGCGCTGGGTCGCAATATGGTTCTGGCTCTGCTGAAAGATCGGAATCGAGAAAAAGACTCCCACTTGTTGACCAAAGTTTTGCCGCAATTGATTGAAATAAGGATTTGGCGCGTAGATAGGACTTTCGCCAAAGCGGATGAGAGTGCCTTCTGTACCCATAAAACTCACGCTTTCGCTACTATTATCCACTTCATACCCAACTACCTTTTGCGAGACAGAGGAGTAATTGGTATTGAGCGAACCAAAAAGCGTGATTTGTGGCATAGAGCCTCCACGAGCGGCTTTGAGGCGGTATTCTGCTGCCTTGAGCTGGGCTTGGCGATCTTTTATCGTCGGATAATGCGCCAACTGTAGACTCTGTTTGCGATTCTGCTGAGGTATTTGCTCGACCGTCTCCCAAGGCGCTAAGGTCAAGGGGGCATCTTGATCCAAGACCAACAAAAAGCGCAATTCGGCTTGGGCAAGATCGTACTGCTGCTGGGCCTGAACGATGAGTTGGCGATTTTGGGCGATTTGGATTTCGAGTTCTAGCCGCTCATTCGCGGAACGTGTCCCCGCCTCAATTTGACGCTTGATATTGTCAACTTGGGCCATTAGCGAGGCTTCTTCTAATTTTGATTGCCCCAGCTGTTCTCCTCCCAACAATGCATTCATATAGGCCACCAAGACACGTAACTTGAGCTGATTGATCACCTCTTTTTGTTGCCAGCTCACACTTTCGTGCTGATACTTCTGGGCCTTTACATTATTGTTGACACTCCCTCCCGCAAAGACCGTCAGCTCGGCATTAAGATTGATACCATTATAACCAATCTGCTGATTGTCAAAGGTATTGGTAGTGGGGTCGATGGTATATCCAAGCTGCATCCCAAGGCCAGAGCTAGCACTGATATTGGGCAGACGTTGGCTTTTGGCGGATTTGAGGTCCCAGTCGGCTAACTCCTGCTGTAGTTTTGCCTGAGTAGCGAGAGGAGCGTTCTGCACAGCAGTAATCAAACACTGCTCCAATGTCCAAACTTTAGGAGTCTGAGCGAGCGTTCGGCCGCAGGCCAAGATCCCTAACAACAGCAAAAAAAGATAGGATTTATGCATGGCTGCTGAGTGATTGGATAGATTCATCTTTGCGAATAAAACCGTCTTCTAATTCGATCAAACGACTCCCGTATCGAGCATTTTTTTCGGAGTGGGTTACTTGAATGATGGTCACTCCCTCCTCATTCAACTCTTGAAAGAGCTGCATAATCTGGTCGCCCTGCTTGCTATGGAGATTTCCGGTAGGTTCATCTGCCAAGAGCACTTTTGGCTTGGTGATCACGGCCCGCGCTACGCCCACCAATTGCTGCTGCCCACCTGAAAGTTGGCTCGGAAAAAGATCCTTTTTGGCAACGATATTGAAGCGATCCAAAATATTGGCCACCATACTTTTGCGTTCCTTGCCTTTGATGCCCCGATAGATGAGCGGCGTCTCGATATTTTCATAGACGGTGAGCTCATCTATCAAGTGGTAGGCTTGAAAAACAAAGCCCATATGCTCCTTATGCATCGCTTGGCGCTGCTTTTCCTTGAGCTTTTCTAGGCCCTCTCCGAGGAACGAATAGCTCCCTCCCATCGGGCTGTCGAGCAAACCGATGATGTTGAGTAAGGTAGTTTTGCCCGCCCCACTTGGTCCCATGATGGTTACAAACTCACCCGCTTCAATGCTGAGATTGATCTTGCGAAGCACCCAAGACTTTTGCAGTCCTTGGCGGTGGTAGTAGGCGATATCTTTTAGTTCTATGAGGTTCATAGCTTATTCGTTTCTTAAACTGTTGATGGGATTGGTGATAGCGGCTCGGACACTCTGAAAGCTAACCGTAAGGAAGGCCAACAAAACTGCGCCAAGACCTACCAAAATGAAGGTGGACCAATTGAGGTCGATATGAAAGGCAAAATCACTGAGCCAAGCTTGCATTAAGTAAATCGTAAGCGGCGTGGCGATTACAAAAGCGATGACGACCAAGCGCAAAAAGTCTTTGGAAAGTAAGGCCACGATATTGCCTACCGAGGCCCCTAACACTTTGCGGATGCCAATCTCTTTGGTCTTTTGCTGGGCTAGGAAGGACACCAATCCCAGCAGCCCCAAGCAAGAGATAAATAGCGCTACCAAGGCAAAGAAATTGGCCAATTTGCCGATCAGTAACTCTGCCCGGTACATATGATTGTATTGATCGTCGAGAAAGCGATACTGCAAAGGCTTGTCGGCATTGAGTGCTGCATAAGTAGTTTTGATATGATCCAAAGCGATCGGGATTTGCCCAGTGCGATAGCGGATGGCAAACTCTTGGGCGTTTTGGGGTTCGTTGAAGATCATCAAGGGTTTAATATCTTCATGAAAGGAGTTGGTATGAAAATCTTTGACAATGCCTACGATGACCAAAGATTGATCATTCATGCTGACCTTGGTGCCGACTGGGTTTTCGAGATTCATGATCTCAGCCGCCGCTTGGTTGATCACCAATTCTTCCAACTCTCTTGCGGCCGTATCATTACGATGAAAATGCCCCTCTGCCATCTCGATTTTGAAGACCTCATCAAAATCTTTGTCGGCGGTCAAGAAATGAATCCGAATTTGTGAGTTAGGATCTTTGCCAGGCCAAGTCAAATCATCGGTCGCTCGGCCCACTCCTATCGGCGCTTGTAAGACGCCCGTGACGCTTTCGATAGTAGGATTGGTCAGTAATTGTGATTTGAAACGCTGGCTATGCTCAGCCAAGGAAGCAGGAATCTCCAATTGGATCACCTGCTCGCGATCAAAGCCTAAGTCTTTGTGCTTGATATAGGAGATTTGCTGCTGCACGATTACGGCGGAGGTCATCAATAGGCCTGACAATACAAATTGTACGACTACCAAAGCGCGGCGCAGATTTGTGCTACTCCATCGATTGCTCAATTGGTTTTTCAGCACATTGACGATAGAGAAAGACGATAACATGAGGGAGGGATAAACGCCTGCCAGCAAGATCACAAGCAAGCTTACGCCAGCCAAAAGGCCCCAAAATGTCCCATCCATCAAGTCGAGCGTCAGCGACTTGCCCAACAGCTCATTGGCATAGGGCAATAGTTGATGAGTGAGCATCAAGGCCAAACTGACCGAAAAGAAGCATACGATCCCGACTTCCAGCAAAAACTGTCCAAGTAGCGAGCCGCGATTGGCCCCAATCACTTTACGGATGCCTACCTCTGCCGCCCGACGACTCGCATGGGCGGTAGTCAGATTGATAAAATTGATGCAGGCCATCAGTACCAAAAAGAGGGCGGCGAAGAAAAATATCCGTACATAGGTGATACGTCCTCCTGCTACTTTACCGTCTTTGAAGTTGCCATATAGATAGGTATCGCTAAAGTCTTGCATGAGGAGTGATAGATTATCAGCGCCTCCATTACGAGCTACCAAATCTTTGATTTTGGGAGCCAGTTGTTTGGCATCAGCCTTAGGAGCCAACTTGATATAAGTAGCAAAAGCACTCGAGCCCCAGCGACTCCAGCGAGGGTTGCGTTCGGCGAAGTCGCGGATATTGGTAACAAAGTCAAAAGACAGGGTCGCATTGGCTGCTAGGTCTTGATAGACGCCCAACACCTCTAGATTTTGGTCCTCGCTGCTGAGGGATTCGCCTAGCACTTTCCCCTGCCAATCGGCCCCAAATAAGCGTTCAGCGAAGCTCGTAGAAATATAAATCCCTTTTAGCTTCTTATCGGCCTCTGTTGTACTCCCCTCAATCAACTCAATGCCAAAGACCTCAAAGAGAGAAAAGTGGGCCATTGTACCTGGAAAGAGATATTGTTTTTCGTCTCTGACGAACGCTTGATCGCCAAGTTCTCGATAAGCAGCCGCAGCCCTAATTTCTGGATATTCGGCGACCAAAGCATCGCTCACCGGAAATGGACAAGCCCAGCGGGTCATGATCTCTCCCTTCTCGTTGGGGAAGCTCCGGAAAACCTGATAAACTTGATCTTCAGCTCCGCTAAAGCGGTTGATATTGTACTCATCTTGCACCCACATAAATATCAACAAGCTGCAAGTCAAGCTTAGCACTAAGCCACTCACGTTGAGCGCGGTATGGCCTTTGTAGCGCAATAAATTGCGGATGGCGATCTTGAAATAATGCTTAATCATGGTGGTAGATTATTCGTTCCGCAAAGCGTGAATAGGATTAGAAATTGCTGCCTTGATCGACTGCACACTGATGGTCAAAAAGGCAATCACTAGCGCGATAATTCCAGCGAGTACAAATACCCACCACTGGAGGCTGATACTATATTCAAAGTCCTGTAACCATTGATCCATCGTATAGTAAGCGATAGGAGATGCTAGCAGCAAGGCCAGTAATACAGGTTTGAGGAAGTCTTTGGACAAGAGGCCCACCATCGATCCAGCATTGGCACCCAATACTTTGCGGATGCTGATCTCTTTGCCTCTTTGTTCGGCCATGAAGGCAGAGAGCGTAAATAGTCCCAGACAGGCAATCAATATGGCGAGAAATGCAAAGTTGGAGAAGAGAGAACCAATGCGCTGTATATAGGCATACATATTGGCAAACTCCTCGTCCATGAAGGTGTAGCGAAAGGCTAAATTAGGCGCGAAAGCTTGCCATTTGCCTTCGATGGTAGTCAACAAGGCCGTCATATCAGCCGAATTGGCTTTAATAGAGATGATCGAAGGGCTTTGATCGTAAAACATAGCCAAGCCACCGATCTCCAATTTTACGCTTTGAAAGTTGAAATCTTCTACGATCCCAATTACTTCATAAAGGTTGCCGTAGCGCGAGATATTTTTACCGATTGGGTCTTCTAGGTTTAGCTCCTTTACCAACTTTTGATTAAGGATGATCTTCTGCCCTTCATTGCCTCGGTTTGGGTCGAAGTTGCGTCCGGCGACTAGCGTCATGCCCATGGTTTCGAGATAATCCTCATCGATGAGCCATGACTGTCCGGGCGTGCCTTCTTCAGTATTTTCCTTGCCTTCGTTCCAAAAAGTATTGCCGTTGCGCTTGGTCCCTTCGATCGGTAGATAATCACTCACGCTGACGCTGCTGACGCCACTGAGTTGCGCTAACTCTGCCTTGAAAGCCGGCACCTTATCTCCCAACATATTGGTCCCATAGATTTGAACGACTTGATCCTTATCGTAGCCCACTTTGCTATTGAGGATAAAACTCATTTGCTGGCTTATCGTCAAAGTGCTCACAATCAATACTATCGCGATAGCAAACTGGAAGACCACTAGGCCCCCTCGCAATGTCGAGGACTTACTCCCGCGGCGAATCTCACCTTTGAGCACATCAATCGGTCGGAAACTAGAGAGATAAAAAGCAGGATAAATGCCCGCGACTAAGCCGACCAATACTGCGGAAAGGAAAATCGTAGGAATAAACCATACACTCGTCCATGGAATACTCAGATCGACACCAGCAATGTGGTTGAAATAGGGCAAGCTAAGAGCCGCAAGACCTAAGCCTAGCACAAAGGCAAGCATTGACATGAGCGCAGATTCAGTCAAAAACTGCGTGATCAGGCTTTCCCGCTTTGAACCGACGACTTTGCGTAGACCAACCTCTTTGGCACGGTTGGCAGATTTAGCTGTTGATAGATTGATAAAGTTGATACAAGCGATCAAAAGGATGAACAAGGAGATCGCAGCAAATAACCAGACAAAACGGATATCCCCACGCACCTTGGTGTCAAAGATTTCAGCTGAGTGCAGGTGGATTTTGGATATTGGTTGCAGCTCAAGGCGCATCTGATCTCGGACAGACTCTGGTAGTACCATCTGGGCCTCGACCATAGCGGGAATCATATAGTTTTCGATAATATGATCGGTAAACTTCTTTTCGAGCCCCGCTATATCGGCCCCTTCCTTTAGTTCTAGATAGGTGAAGTAGTTGTTTTGCAGCCATCTAGTTTGTTCGCCTTCGCCGAACTCTACCCCGCTGAGGGTGATGAGATAATCATATTCGGCTAGGTGAGAATTGTCAGGAAAATTTTCCATCACTCCACTTACACGAAATGGAATATCGTTTTCGCCATTGAAGTAGAGGGTCTGGCCAATGGCATTTTGACCTTTGAACAGTTTTTCGGCCTTACGCGCTGAAATCACAACGGTATTGGGTTCGCTTAATGCTGTATTTGCGTCGCCACTAACAAAGGGCGCATCTAGCATGTCCAAGATGGTCTGATCTGCATAGGTAAAGCCTTCTTCGTGGATCTGCATCCTTTGGCCTTCGATGCGGATTTCGTTGCTACCAGCCCTTGGAAACAAAGGATTGTCCATCAGACGGCCGGCGGTCAATACCTCGGCAAAATCATCATCCAAAGTAGTGCCCATATTGGCAGAAAAGTGTACGCCTCGCATCACCTTACCCTCCATAGAAAATACTCCGATTAGGCGATAAAGATTGTCGGCATTGGGTACATCCTTTTCGTAGCTTGACTCATGGTTGACAAATAGACCAATGAGGATACAAGCGGCAATGCCGATACCGAGTCCGGCTATATTGATGAGGGAAAATCCACGATTTTTAAGCAGATTTCTCCATGCTAGTTTTAGATAGTTCTGGATCATGCTGAGGCTATTTTATTCGTTTCTTAAACTTTCGATAGGATTGGCCAAAGCCACTTGTAGACTTTGGATGCTGACAGTAATGAAGGCAATCACGATGGCTAAGAGACCGGATAGGGCGAAAAACCACCACTTGATATCGACCTGATAGGCAAAGTTTTGCAGCCACTCTGACATCAACCACCAGGCGATGGGTACGGAAATCAAGATGGCAATGACAATGAGCGGCAAAAAGCCTTGAAAAAGTAGATTGACGATCTGACTGACACTGGCACCGAGGATTTTGCGAATGCCGATTTCTTTGGTGCGTTGGCGAGCCACAAAGGCAACTAAACCGAGCAAGCCCAGGGCTGAGATGAGAATCGTTAGGCTAGCCGCTGCAAAAAACAAACGACCCGAACGCTGCTCAGCTGCATATAAGCGACCAAAGTTTTCGTCTAAAAACTCATACTGAAAGGGATTACCCGGAAAGACTTTTTGATAGATCCCTTCGAGCGCGGTGATCTTGCTGGCCATGTCTTCTCCACTCATTTTGACCGTAAAAAATCCACTATTGCGACTCGGCAAAAAGACCATGGCGCCCACTTCATGGCGGAGGGATAACTGATGATAATTTTGCACCACTCCGATGATCTCACGCTCTTCTTCAAAATGATCGACCAAGGCACCGATGGCTGCTTCATTGGTATGAAAGCCCAGCTGCTCGCGTGCTTTTTCGTTGAGGACCACTTTCCTAGCCTCCCAGCCACTGAGGGCCTCTTTGGCACTAAAACCACGGCCCGCAATCAGCTCAATTTCGTAAGAGTCAAAGTAATTTTCGTCGATAAAAATGAAGCCGTAACCATCCGAATTTTCGTTGGGATCATCGACCAATCTTCTAATCTTAGAGGACGAAAAATTGTAGTAATTACCTGGCACAGACGCAGAACCAGAAAATGAGTTTACAAAGCTTAATTTCTCTACTTCATCCCGGAAACTTTGCTGCTGACCCGCATGATCTTCTCCTTTTACAAATGGGCCTCTTATGGCAATTCTTTGCTCTAGCGCAACGCCAAGGTCTTTGTTTTGGATATATTTCAATTGCTGAAAAAGGATGAAGGTACTGGCGATAAAGGCGATGGCAATTGTGAACTGTCCGATCACGAGGCCTTTTCTAAGCCATAGGCTCCGGCGCGACATTTTGAAGCGGCCCTGCAATATTTTGATGGGTTTGAATCTCGTCAATACAAGTGCTACATAACCACCAGAAAATACGGCTCCCAAGATCGAAATCAATATGCCCCAAAAGGGATAATGGGTTCCAGCAAAGACCTCTAAACTTAAAGGCAAGTCCACTAAATCGTTGAATAAGGGTTGCAATAGTGGGATAAGTGTCAGGGCCAGAAAAGTGGCTAAACCGGTCAGGATAGTCGTTTCGGCCAAGTATTGAGAGACCAACTGACGACGTTCTGCCCCTAAGACTTTATGGATCCCGACTTCTCGCGCTCTTTCACTGGCTTGTGCGGTAGAGAGATTGATATAATTGACCCAAGCTATCGCCAGCAATAAGAAGGCCGCAATGGTCAAAAACAACACCCAACTCCTATCACCAAAGGTAGGATAAGGCTCGCTGAGCGAACGACCGAGATGCAGATTACTAAGGGCCTGTAACTTTAAATCCTTTTTAGCGTCCGGCGGTGCCGTACTCGACCACTGAGCAAACTGTGCTTCTAGTTCCGAGACTTGGCTTCCTTCTGCGAGTTCGAAAAAGACAAAGGAATTGTTAAAGTCAAACTGAAGCGGATCAGCCCAAGCATTATTGGCTCTTAGTTCAGGCACTGCTAGCGTCGCATGTGAAAGAAGTATATCATATCGAAAATCTGAGTTTTCGGGCATCTCTTTGTAGACGGCTACTACTTCGTAGAACGTTTGTCCAAATTGATTGTCAATCTGCAATTGTTGGCCGACGGCATCTTGTTTACCAAAGTATTTTTCTGCCATCTTTGATGATAGCGCTAAGGTCTTAGGACGGCTTAGATCTAACAGCCCATTTTTGAGTTGTACATCAAATAGATCTAAAAATGTATGGCTGACAAAGGCTGTATTTTGCTGACGACTCACTACTTTCTTGTCCAGAGTAGCAAACACGCCATTGCCAATCCCTTGGATAATCACTGTATAGTTTTCGATCTGAGGATATTGCTCTGCTAGAGCAGGAGCATGACCCGGCGCAATCAAATAGCCATCTGAATTGTCCATAGAGAAGAGACGATAAGTTTGCGCTACCTTCGGAAACATTTGATTGAAACCTCTCTCAAAGGCCACATATTCCCACATCAACACAAAGGCACTCATCCCTAGGACCAAACCAGATAATTTGATGAGGCTGGTTCCTTTATGCTTTAACAATTGCCGTAGGCTCAATAAAAATTGCATTCTCCACATAGGAAATTAGGTTAAAGGATTCATTGACTGATAAACTCAGGCTTAGAAAGTTGGCTAAGACAATCTGGAGATGGGCGACTTTGCGGATCGTTAAAAAACGCTCTTGCAGCCTGCATGGCACAGGAATTATCCCAATAAAAAATAGGAGTATGCTTCCAGCCCTCAAATACCAAGTGATAACTATTGGGCATATTTTCCATCATCTCAGGTACCCAATATGAGGGTGTCAGATCATCATAGCTACCACTAATAAAAAGGGTGGGAATTTCACTCTGAATAGGCACTAACAATTCCTCGTTTACCGCTTCTACACTCCAAATATCACAAGTTTCGGCGCTGTAGGTTTCAGGTCTACGTCCTTTGATGCTTTGATATTTTTCTGTTTCTGCTCGCAGAACGCTTGGGTCCGTATGTGCCATCTCCTCAGCACACCATACCGAAAGTCGCATCCCAATTCCAGAACCTATTGGGTTTCCTTTGTGATAGTTTTGCAGCAAGCTTGCCAAGTAGGACTCTACCGTACTCATATCTCCTTGCAAAAAGGCTTCTATCTGGGCGGGCAGCATCGGCACATCTCCAGTATACCCTGCGGCTAATAACTCTATCAAATCTTTGCCTCTTAGATAAAAAGTCTGCTCATCCCCTTTGATTGGGTCAGTGATATTTAGTACCAGTGGTTCGAGAGTAACTTTTTCTAAGTAGGTAAATAAGCGCTCTCCCAAATTAGGGAAGGCAGTTGAGCAGTCCTGATTTTTTTGGCAATCATCCAACATCAACTGAATTGCACTTAACATATTTTCATTCGATTTTTCATCGTACCGAATGTCCAAACGCATAGGCGAATCCAAAACTACAGAACGAATTCCCTCTGGATAATCCCGCATCATGATTTGCGCTATTTTGGTGCTGTAGGAGACAGTGAGGAGATTCCATTGGTCGATTCCGAGTACCAAACGAAGGTCCTCCATATCCGCAGCGATGACCTCAGTTCTATAACTATTCAAATCAATTCCTTTTTTGGTTAGTCGGTCTCTACAGCTAAGAGCGGCTTCACTTAAAAACGCTTGGGCTTCGGCCTCCGTGATTTTATCACTCAGCTGCAATACATTGACTTTATTGTTGGCCTTTACCCACTCTGGGCAATTGAGCGAAGGTTTTGCGTAAAAGTTGCCGCGTTGCTCGAAGAGGATAAGATCTCGATCCTCCAAATAATGATAATACTCCATATAAGGTGCATTGGGAAGGCTC
>JBCAWW010000047.1:0-13410 GCA_038534415.1 Bacteroidota bacterium
CCGAGTCCAAAAACCGACTATTGCAGCTTTCGCGTCAAGAGTTGGTTCGTTTATGCAACGAAAAGTTGGTATTAGCAGCTAGAGACCTAGCTGAGTTTACCCAAAATGGCCTTAACGCCAGTTTTATCGTCGCTTTAGCGCACAAATGTGAACATTTCGAGCAAGACATTCAACAACCTTCTCAGGCTATTAACCTGTACAATAAACGCGAATCCAAACGCATTGAGAAGGAAATTATGGAAGGCCTCACTTACATTTGTGATCTCGGGCGAAGGATATGGTCCAAGAATCCCAATAAACGGGACGATTATTTGATTCCAATTACTAAGTCTGGACGTTTTGGAGAATCTGGTTCTGCCAATGTCGCTTAGTTAAAAGTTATATGATTGATTAATGCGGGGTTTTGACCCCGCATTTTTTTTGCTCCAAATACACAGTTTGGTAAATATTTTAGCCGCCTGAAATAATCGTTCTCCGAAGGAGAAAAACTTACACGCATCTTTTAAACAGAAAAAGATAGTGGCTGCATGTAAGGATTTGGGGACAATTGTCGCAATCGATTTCGGAAGATGATCCTCGTGCTACAAAATTGTTACCAAAAAATGACAGAAGCGACTGCCTAAATTAAGTTTCTGATTGCAGTTGAAGGCATGCTGAGAGGCTTATAAATTGGGTTTGGTAGCTGTTGCAGAAGACAGCCCAATACCTCCTAATTTTCATTTCAATCTCAGCCCTTATGCAAATCTTTACTATTCGCCGCGGCCTGCTGTGCATGCTGCTATTCCTGTTTTTGGGATCCCTAGAGGCCCAAATTCAGCTAAGTGTTCTCGGTACTTACCAGAGCGGTATTTTTGACGATGGTGCTGCCGAGATTTCGGCTTATGATCCCATCTCTCGCCAGCTGTTTGTAACCAACTCAGGCCAAAATACCTTGGATGTATTTAACCTCACCAATCCTGCGGTACCTGTATTGGCTTATACCATAGATCTTTCTCCTTATGGTGGTGGCCCCAATAGTGTCGCCGTAAAGCAACATGTAGTGGCAGTAGCGATTGAAGCAGATGTCAAGCAAGATCCCGGTTCGGTCGTGTTTTTTGATCCTTTTGGCAATTTTATCAATGAGTTGACCGTAGGCGCCCTACCTGATATGCTGACCTTTACGCCTAATGGTAAATATTTGTTAGTCGCCAACGAAGGAGAGCCCGATGATGACTATTTAGTTGACCCAGAAGGGAGCGTTAGCATCATCCGTATGCGCAACAATGTGGCGAATATGAATCAAAACAATATCCGTACTGTGAGCTTTACGGCTTACAATGGCGCGGTTTTAGACCCCAGTCTTCGCGTTTTTGGACCCAATGCGACGGCAGCACAAGACTTTGAACCGGAGTACATTGCCGTAGCCGATAACTCCAAAGTTGCCTGGGTAGTATTGCAAGAAAATAATGGCATGGCCCGCATTCGTATTAGACCTGCCAAGGTGAAAAGATTGTTTGGTTTAGGGTTTAAGGATTATATGCACCCTAACAATAAGCTAGATGCTTCTAATCGCGACAATGCCATCAATATCACCAATTGGCCCGCCTATGGTATGTATCAGCCTGATGCGATTGCTTATCACTATGATGGTTGTCGTCGTCTC
The DNA here is from genome assembly GCA_038534415.1 of Bacteroidota bacterium. Classification (GTDB taxonomy): domain Bacteria; phylum Bacteroidota; class Bacteroidia; order J057; family J057; genus JBCAWW01. Next base: position 1,643 of record JBCAWW010000047.1, read on the forward strand.
ATTCTGACTGCCAACGAAGGAGATGCCCGCGACTATGATGGATTTAGCGAAGAGGAACGGGCCAAAGACTTGACCTTAGATCCTACGGCTTTCCCCAACGCCTCGGTTTTGCAAGAAGATGAAAATCTCGGGCGTATCAATGTTACCAATACCCTTGGCGATACCGATAATGATGGTGATTTTGATGAAATCTACACCTACGGTGCACGTTCGTTTTCTATCCGTAATGGGAGAGGCAAATTGATCTATGACAGTGGTGATGAGTTTGAACAACTTACCGCGGCCTTTTTACCCAATGAATTTAACTCTACGGATGATGAAAATGGGAGCTTTGACAATCGTAGTGACGATAAAGGTCCTGAGCCAGAAGGTATCGTAGTAGGTCATGTCAATGGCACTCCCTATGCCTTTATCGGGCTAGAAAGAATTGGAGGTATCATGGTTTATGACATCTCAAACGTGCATGCTCCCGCTTTTGTACAGTATATCAACAATCGTGATTTTACCGGTGATGCCGAGCAAGGGACAGCCAAAGACCTTAGTCCTGAGGGCTTAGTCTTTATCCCCGCGCATCAAAGCCCTAATGGTGCTCCTATTTTGGTGGTTTCCAATGAGGTGAGTGGTTCTGTAACGCTTTACAGCATTGCCAATACCATCAGTGGAGCGAACAATCGTCAGGCCAATCCAGAGCGTTTGACAGAAGTCAACTTAGGTCAAAGTTTTCCTAACCCCTTCGTGGAACGCACCTCAATACCTTTACAACTAGAGGAAGCAATGCCGGTACGGCTTCAAATCTACAACCTCAATGGGCAAATGGTCAGAAGCCTAATCGATGGTAATATGAAGCCGGGTGAGCATCAAATCGAATGGGATGGTACTAATGCTAATGGTGAGTTATTGCCGAGCGGGATTTACTTCTATCGTCTCGAAGCCGCTAACAACCTCATCGTCCGCAAAATGGTCCTAACTAGATAATATTTTACAGCCCTAAGACGAAGCCCAGCGAGCAGTTTTACTACTGCTCGCTTTTTTTTATTCCTCTCTTAATATCTCTGCCGGATTTCGGCGGTTGTTAAGGAAGGTTTGCATGCCAACGGTTGTTAGGACCAAAATGACCAAGCCTAACAAAGAGAAGCAGTAGGCAAAAAATGAGATGTCAACGTGGTAGGCAAAGTTTTCTAACCAAGTCTGTAGGCCAAAGTAACTGAGCGGAATCACCACAAGACTGCCCAAAACAAGGACCACTAGATACTCTTTGCTGATGAGATAAAGCAAGTCGCCAAACTCAGCTCCAGTAATACGGCGGATTGCAATTTCTTTCATACGGCTTTGCATGGAAAAAGCGACCAGGCTAAAGAGCCCCAAAAAAGCAATCAAAATTGCGATTAGGCTGAGGTAGATAAGCAAACTCAATTGGGTTTGCTCATTTCTATAAAGGGCATCGTAGAGCTCATCAACAAAGTGATATTCAAAGGGATAATTGGGAAAAAGATCGTTCCAAGTAGTCTGTATATCGGCAATGGTTTGAGATACCCCTTTGGTTTTTACTTTGAGTAGGAAAGTCCGCAGCCAGATTTGCTCAACCACCATGATGGTCGGATCTACCTTATTTTTAAGCGTTTCTTGATGGACATTTTCGACTACTCCTGTGATCGGTCCTGCGGCCAACTCGAAGCCTCCGATCGCCCAACTGATCTGCTTGCCGATGGCATCTTCTGGCCGTTGCCAGCCAAGTTGTTTCATAGCTTCTTCATTGATCAGATAGCGCCTTGGCTGATTTTCTAGGTACTGAGCGGGTGTCAATTCTTCACTAAACTGAGGCGTTGCTTGGAAAGCATAATCAGCAGAACGATCCTCCCCTGCCAGCAGTTTGATCCCCATCGTCTCAAAAAAATCAGCACTGATTACTTGCATATCAAGCATAGGAGCCTTTTGAGGGTCTTGATTGCCACCTACGACCAAAGTCGGTCCCACATCTCGGATTTCTCGTGAAGGCACTTCCATGCAGGCGCTGACGCTTTGGACGCCGGGGATTTTTTGGGCCCGCTCGCGGAACACCGGATATTTATCCGTTACTGGATTAGGGACGGCTGGCATCGCCAGTACTTGTTCTGTTTGGAGACCGAGTTGTTTGTTGTGGAGGAAATGGACCTGATTTTGGGCAATCCAAGTACTGATCAGTAGTAGGGTCGCAGCGGCAAATTGGATGCCTACTAAAACTCGTTTAAAGCGATAAGCAGCTTTGTTTTGGCCAAATTTGATGGACTTCCCTCCTCTGAAGATGCTACTAGAGCTCGAAGAGGCTAAGACCAAGGCCGGATATAAACCCGCCAGTAGTCCGCCAACAATCGCCAGTGCTAGTAAACTCAAGACCAATGCCAATGGAGCAATGAGGCTCGGGATATCAACTAATGTGAGGAAAAAAGGCATCACCGCCGCACTAAGTCCTAAACTCAGGATAGCAGCAAGTAAATTATAAAAAATCGACTCTGCCAAGGCCAATAAGACTAAGCGTTCGCGGCTAGCGCCCAATACCAAACGCATACCCACCTCCTTGGAGCGGCCAATCGCCAAGGCACTACTAAGGTTTAGGTAATTGATCAAAGCAATCAGCAATATGAATATCCCCACAAATAAGAAGACCTGGACATAAAGCTTGTCGCCATTAGGGACAATCTCTCGCGCCAGATGAGACTGGAGGTGAATATCGCTAAGCGCTTGAAACTCAATTTCAGTCCGTCCGTTTGGATCTTCCTCGCTATGGGCCGCAAAAAACTCGCCCATTTTGGCTTCTACTGTTTCGATCTCACTTCCTTCCTGAAGCAAAATGTAAACATAGGCCCACCAACTTCTCGCCTCCGAATTAGGGAAGGAAAGTAGAATATTGACCGGCATATGAGTATTGCTCGGTAAGTCTGCCATCACGCCAGTTACGGTATATAGCACCTCTTCGGTAGTATAATCCCCCACGATAAATAACTCCTCACCGACTGGATTTTTTTCGCCAAAATATTTGTGAGCGATACTCTTGGTCAGCACAATAGAATGAGGCTCCTTTAAAGCTGTAGCGGGATTGCCATGTATAAGTTGAAAGTCGAAGACATCAAACACCTCCGCATCGGTCATAAAGGTGGAGGGCGCCCGAAATTTTTGCTGATCGATGCGGATATAGCGTCGCTGATGATTTTGAAAGCGAATCAGACGCTCAACTTCGGGAATATCATTGGGGAGCTCATTGATAAAATCTAGATAGGTTCTTGCCCAATGAGATTCAAAACCACTATTGGAATAGGAATGATGAGCCGCCCGGTAAATTCGATCAGATTTGCCATGAAATTTCTCGTAGGAAGTCTCGTGGATCAAATAAGCTCCGATCAGTAAAGTGGCGGTATAGCCAATGGCGAGCCCAATCAGATTGAGACTCGCGTATAATTTATTTTTGAAATAGTTGCGGAAGACGACTTTGAAGTAGTTGCGAAACATGGAGGGTAGTTTCACTGAAGTACAGACATGTTTTTGATTCGTTCAATCAGGGCACAAAAAAAAGTAGCTTATCTAGATGATAAGCTACTTTTAGTGGAGCATAGCGGAGTCGAACCGCTGACCTCCACACTGCCAGTGTGGCGCTCTAGCCAGCTGAGCTAATGCCCCATTTTAGAGGGAAGACAAAAGTAGAATTTTCTATTTTAATGTCCAAACTTAGGGACTATTTTTAAACAGGCGCTAAGTCAGCTACCTTTGGACCAATTCGTCTCAATATGCAACAAAGTCTAGGCTTCCAGAAAGTTTATGGTGCGTTGAGTCTGCTGATCGTAACCTCAATCATCGGAATCATAGGGTTTCACCTCATTGAAGGCTATAGTTATCTAGACGCAGTCTATATGACAGTGATCACGATGAGCACTGTGGGCTTTGGTACCTTAGGCGAACTGTCTGGTGGTGGGAAAATATTTTCTATCTTTCTAATCACGATTAGTGCTGGCATCTTTGTCTACGCGATTACTACCATTAGCACCTTTGTCATCGAAGGGGAAGTTCAGCATTTTTTCAAAAGGTATCAGGTGAACAAGCAAATCGAAAAAATAAGCGATCATATTATCATTTGCGGCCTTGGCCGTAATGGTAGGGAGGTTGCCCGTGAATTAGCGGCGCAAGAAACCTCTTATCTCATCATTGAGGAAGACGAAGAAGTGATCCATGATTTTTTAGAGCAGGTACCTGAGGCGCTCATCTTGCAAGGAGATGCCACGCATGATGATGTGCTAGAAAACGCCAATATCGATAAAGCCAAAGGCCTGATCAGCGCGCTCTCTACTGATGCCGAAAATGTTTTCATTACGCTTACCGCTAGGGAGATGAATCCAAGGATCAAGATTGTGGCCCGTGCCTCTCAGGAGTCTTCGGTCTCCAAATTGAGAAGAGCGGGTGCCAATGAGGTGATCATCCCCAACTTATTAGGCGGTCGCAAAATGGCCAACGTGCTTACTAGACCCGCCTTGGTTGAGTTTTTGGAAATGGTGTCTGGAGACAGTCGCATCAATAAATTGCATTTGGAAGTAGTCTCCTGCGAGGCTCACGATAAGCTAGTTGGTAAAACCTTGGCCGAGCTAAACCTACGTTCCAAAACAGGGGTATTGGTCCTAGGGCGCAAGACTGGCAATTTACCCGTAGAATTGAACCCCAGTGCTCATAAGCAACTCGACTCCAAAGACCGATTGTTTATCATCGGGAGCAACGAACAACTCCGCCAGTTTCGCGAAATTTATTTGACCTAAGCTCGCCAGATGCCTTTCCTGTTATTTTCTAATCACCAAAATAGCAGCCTTCGCTTGCAAGTGGGCCAGACTCGTCTTAGCCCGGTTTTGCAAAAAAAGATCGATGCCGTGGAGGAGGTGCGTTTCCGCTTCCAAGGATTGCATTTGGAGCGCTTTAGTGCCTCTCTGCCGCCAACAGAGCGGCCATATTTCTTTGAGTGGCAACAGATGGAGGTGTTTTTTGAGGCCCCTTCGGGGAACGCTTATTCGCCCCCTTTTCGCTTGAGCATGAATCAACAGCCTACGGCATTGATCTCGCAAGAAACAAACGGCAGCCATAAACTATTTGGATCGCTGAGTTTGGCTGATGCTGTGGGCTATACCGATATCAGTATCCATGATAGTAGGGGGCAAGAACTCTTCTTGCTAGAGACAGAGGTCTTTCCCCAGAAACTAGACTATAAAACTGACTTTCGTTTTATGTTGCAGGAGATCAACCAAATCCTGCATGGGCTTGCCTTTGACTATCTACAAAAAACCTACGCCTTAGTCGCTCCCGACCGTACCCGCCAAAGTAAGGACCTTGATTGGCTAAGCATGCTCAAAAGTTTGAGCCAAAGCCTGATCCAAAGCTTGGATCTGATCTTGCGCTTGCCGCATCACAAAATCCTGCGCAGCATAGAAATCTTGCCACGCGATCGCGTCAAGCGAAGCCCGCCTTCGGCACAGACCAGCCGTTGGTTGCAACGCAACCCGGTCCAAGGCCTCACCCACCTCCCCGCACTACAGCGCAAACCCACCTACGATACTCCCGAAAACCGCTTCGTCCGCTGGGCTTCGAGACAAATCGTTCGCCAAGGCGAAAATCTCCTCCCACAACTCAGTCCAGAAGACCAAAAAGAGCTGCAAAAAGTGTTTCGCCGACTCAAGCTCCGCCTCGAAAATCCACTCTGGCGAGCTGTCGGAACTTATCGTGCCGGCCCAGACAATTCCGTCATCCTGCGTGCTGCGCCGGGATATAGAGATTTTTATCTACGCTATTTGTTGCTCAAGCATGGCTTAAAATTGAGCATCAACGAGCAGTTTCAATTGGACTACAAACGCGTCTCTACCCTCTACGAATACTGGTGCTTTCTCAAGCTGGCTCAGATTATGGCGCATGATCCTCGCTATGAGCTTGAAGGGCAGGATCTAGTGGCGATCAAGCATGATGGCTTGAGTCTGCGATTGGCTCAGGGAGAGGAGTCAAAATTGACGTTTAAGCGTTCTGGGACAGATGAGAAAATAAAGCTTTGGTATAATCGACGCTTTGCTACTGAGGAGACTTATACCTTTACTCAGCAACCAGATATATTCATTGAATTTCATAAAACTGGCTATCAGCAGGCCTTCCGCTATGTTTTGGATGCAAAATACAGACTCGCCCATAGCAGCAAAGACTCCGCCAATATTGGCCCCCCTAGAGAAGCTATTGCCCAATTGCATCGGTATCGTGATGCCATGTTGAGCAACAAAAAGCCACAAGGAAGTTATACCTCAGCTTTGAAAACCTTGGGGGGAATCGTACTCTTTCCCTATCCAGAGGAGGAGCAATCCTTTCGCACTCACCGTTTTTATGAGAGTTATCTAGCAGTCAATATTGGCGCCATTCCTTTGCGGCCGGGACCGACCGAATCGCATCAATTGCTACGGGATTTCTTGACGCAATTATTGGAGCGTCCGCCAGAAGCTTTGTATGAAGAGGTAATCGAATACGAACGAGCCGATCAACGCAAGCTGATCGCGGATATGGAAGCCAAGGTCTTGATAGCGAGTGTGCGGGATGATGCCTACTACGGCGAACGCATCCACTATTATCTCGAGGAGAAGCGCTATTATACGCCTTGGCAGGCTGGGGGAGAAGAGGTACAATATTTGGCTCTTTTTGATCAGCGCGAAGGGGCGATTATTGGCTTTGGGAAGCTGAGTCGATATCAAGTTTTGACTCAGGCACAGTTACAAAGAGAGGATTTTGCGTGGAGTAGTCGCTTGCAGCAGAACGCTTATCTCGCTTATCATTGGGAGGAATGGCAGACTTGCTATTTAAGTTATCCAGCGATGGCAGCGGGGGGCAATCACCATACGAGATACCGAGCCCTACAATTGGCGCTCCGCGACGATAATCCATCTGCTTTGCGCCTAGACCATTATACTTGGTTTAGACTTTGGGAGGAAGTCGTTACAATCGATCCCAAATGCCGCTTGCAAAAACACGAAGAAGGGGCTAGTATTCGTTTTCAGTACCAAGGTCAAAATTTACAGCTGCGTGAACAGTCAAACGGCTTATATTATTTGACGCAGCCTCCGGACCAAAAATGGGTCTATGATCTCAGACAACCCTTGCAGCTATGGCTGCGGCAGCATATTCAATCATAATTTGGCTAAAACCTATGTTCCGATTCACATTATTGCTTCTCTCCCAACTTCTACTTTTTTCGACTCCACTCAGCGCCCAAACACCGGAGCAGTCTGAGAAAATGTTATACAATTTGATGTCTTCGGGTATCCTCAAGACCTATAAAGATTATCGTTCTGAAACAGAAAAGTACGTGGCCCTCTTCAAAGCCCGTCAAGCAGAATATAGAGTGGAGGATATGATCGAGCTGAAGTCTACCTATGAGCGTACGGCTGAAGCATTTGAGGACTATATCTACGAAATCCGCAACGATCTCCTCGATAAGAAAAAGCGTAAATCCATCAAAAAGGATCCTGAAGGCTACGTAACCACTCGTTTGACTGAGCTCAATCAGGTCTATCTCGAATACTACCAAACGCGCTTTCGACCGGCTTACGCTGCGATTTGTGAGGACCCGGATGCCGTTGCACAAATGGGCCGTCGTAGTATTCCACCCGAAATCCCTATCGCCTTGATCGCGCCTATTACCAAGGCGACCATGGAGATCATTACCTATATAGACGGGAAAAATACGCGTGATCTCGAGTCGCTCAAAAAGCTGCTTGAAGACGAATGGGTCGAACCCAACCGTTTCAAGGCCTGGGACGATATCTAGGCAATCGCCAAAACCTTCCTAACGCCCATTAGGGAAAAATGACTTTCCTGTGGGTTTTCATAAGTAACTTAAGTAATTTTCCAGCAGCAAAGGAAGATTACTTATCGAGTATTTATGAAACAGGACCGCATCTTGGTAACGGGAGCAAACGGCCAAATTGGTACCGTTTTGACCCAGGCCCTGCAAGCGCGTTATGGCGTCGAGCAGCTAATTGCGACAGATATTGTTGCCAAAGAAGCTCAGCAAGGCATTTTTGAAAAATTAGATATCCTTGACGGAGAACGTTTTGCCTCGCTGGTAGAAAAGTATCAAATCACTCAGATTTATCATCTGGCCGCGATCTTGTCTGCTAAGGGAGAGGCTGATCCATTGAGGACTTGGGATATCAATATGAAGGGACTGTTCAACGTCCTTGAATTATGCAAAGAGCATCAGATCAAGCTCTTTTTTCCAAGTTCTATTGCGGTTTTTGGTGAGGAGTTTCCTAAGGAAAATACGCCTCAATATGCGCCTCTTTTCCCCACGACCGTCTATGGTATCAGTAAATCTGCTGGCGAAAATTGGTGTGCTTACTATCGAGATCGTTATGGCATAGATATTCGCTCTTTGCGCTATCCGGGTATCATCGGTTACCAGTCAGATGCGGGTGGAGGGACAACTGATTATGCAGTAGAAATTTATCATGCCGCGCTTAAAGAAGCCAAGTATACCTGCTTCTTATCTGAGCATACGGTGCTGCCGATGATCTATATGGATGATGCCATCCGTGCAACCATCGAACTGATGGACGCGCCCAAAGAAAATCTCAAAACCATCAATAGTTATAATCTTGCAGGTATCAGTTTTAGCCCGGCTGAGATTGCAGCCGCCATACAGACCCATATACCCAGCTTTAAGATCGACTACGAACCTGATTTTCGGCAAAAAATTGCCGATTCATGGCCGCAGTCTGTTGATGATCACGCAGCCCAAGACGAATGGGGCTGGCAACCAAAATATGACTTAGACAGCATGACAACCGATATGCTGCAAAATTTGCGCGAACGCTACTCGGTTCTCAGCAAATAGTCCTCTTTTTATATTCCACTCCCGATTACAAACGGGGCAAATATTCAACCTCTCAACAATTCCTCTCTATGTATACTTCCGTCGAATCCAAACTACAGGCCGAACTCAAAGAAATTGAAGACGCAGGCCTCTATAAACGCGAACGCATCATTACCACTCCACAAGCCGCAGAGATCAAGGCGCAGCCAGGTGGCGAGGTGCTCAACTTTTGCGCAAACAATTATCTCGGACTTTCTTCACATCCAGATGTGATTGAAGCCGCTAAAGCAGCGATTGATACGCATGGGTTTGGCATGTCATCGGTTCGCTTTATTTGTGGTACGCAGGATATCCACAAAGAGCTAGAGCAAAAAATTGCTGCATTTGTCGGTACAGAGGATGCGATTCTTTATGCTGCCGCTTTTGATGCCAATGGGGGCCTATTTGAGCCGATTTTAGGCAAAGAAGATGCGATCATCTCGGACTCACTCAACCATGCTTCCATCATCGATGGGATTCGTCTTTGCAAAGCTCAGCGCCTACGCTATAAGACCAATGATATGGCAGACCTTGAGCTACAATTGCAAGCAGCCAAAGGCGCTCGCCGCCGTTTGATCGCCACCGATGGAGTATTTTCAATGGATGGTACCTTGGCCCAACTCGACAAAATTTGTGATCTCGCGGATCAGTATGATGCTATGGTGATGGTAGATGACTGCCACGCTAGCGGATTTATTGGTAAGACCGGTCGCGGCACCGCCGAACACCATAATGTACTTGGGAGAGTAGATATCATCACGGGTACTTTTGGCAAGGCCCTTGGGGGGGCTTCTGGAGGTTTTACGGCAGCTCGTAAAGAGATCGTCGAAATGCTCCGCCAGCGTTCTCGTCCCTATTTGTTTTCCAACACCCTTGCGCCTGCGATTGTGGGCGCTTCGATTGCCGTTTTGGACATCCTTATGGCATCGACTGAGTTGCGCGATAAACTAGAAGGCAATGCCAAATACTTCCGTAAGGCCATGACCGAAGCTGGTTTTGACATTATCCCAGGAGAGACGCCGATCGTACCTGTAATGCTGTACGATGCCAAGCTCTCTCAGCAATTTGCTGATGCTTTGTTGGAGGAAGGGATTTATGTCATTGGCTTTTTCTATCCGGTGGTACCCAAGGAGCAGGCGCGGATCCGAGTGCAGATTTCTGCGGGACATGAGCGCGAGCACCTCGACAAAGCCATCGCTGCTTTTATCAAGGTGGGCAAAAACTTAGGCGTGATCTAAAGTGATATTTTCCGCTTCGCGGAACGATTATAAGATGGGTTCGGCAGTTTTGCCGGACCCTTTTTTGGCTACCGTTTGTACACAAGTATTTTCCAAAGTGGAATACTTTGGTATATATGGGTTCAAATATTTGATTTTCAGCAACTTATCATGTCATCCTATACGAACAAACTTATGCCCAAGCCCCCGTCATCCCGTGCGAACGAAGTGAGATACGGGATCTTGGAACCAACAAATCAGAAGATCCCGGATAGCCTCCCGATGGTCGCCTTCCGGCATGACGGAGAATTTTTAGAGATGACAAAATTATGAGCAGACAACCGTCATCCTGGAAATTGCTTGGAGCAGCGCGGAAAGCGGTTATCCAGGATATCTACAGCTTCCCGATCTTTCCCAAAGATTCCGGATAATCCACTGGCACCTTGTTTCGGCGCATTTCCGGCATGTACTGTAGTCAAAGTCAACTATTTTGTTCGATTAATTGTGGTTTATAAGTAGCTTTTTGCGTCCTTTTGCTCGGGCCTCTGTCGAAATTCGTTCTGCGAAGCAGGAAAAGAAAAGATCAGCACTAAGAGATAAACGTTCTGCGCAGCAGTAATCCCCACACCCTCCCTCTCAGTACTAACTACTTAATACCTAAAACTACCCCCCAACACACTATCTATCTCGGCTTGGCTCAATTCGCCTATCCCTCTGGGCATACGCGGATTGTCATCTTTTTGCTCTAGTACAATTTGCCAGAAATCGACATCATGCCAGCGACCTTTTTTGAAACCAATACGTTGGAATACCTGCAGATGCTCAAAACCCATACAATCATGGAAGCGCTGAGAAATGGGATTTGGGAGGGAAATACCAGCGTACACAGTCTGGAAACCTTGCAGCTTTAAGAGAGCAAGCAAGCGTTGATATAGACTTTTGCCGAGCCCTTTGCCTTGGGCTGCGGGACTGAGGTAAATCGAAGATTCAGCCGACCAACTGTAGGCAGTGCGGTAACGAAAACTACCCGCATAGGCGTATCCGATGACTTTACCATTTTCTTGCGCCACAATCCACGGATAGTGTTGCAAAGTTTTTTGGAGGCGTTGGCCAATTTCTGTTTGACTCGGGATCTCATATTCAAATGAGACGTGAGTATCTGTTACAAATGGTATGTAAATAGCGTGGATGTCGGCTACATCCTTTTGTTCTGCCAACCGAAAAGTGATCATGGTCTAAAAATAAAATTTCATCCGTTTAGATCATATCCAAAATACCAGCTGGATACAAGCGTGCCTTCTTACGGCGAAATTCTTTTAGCGACTTCCAGACCGCTCTAAAGGCTTGGCCGTGCTTATCAGTGCCTTGCAATTCGAGTTGTTGATAGGGGTTTTTATCGGCAAACTCTCCTTCAAACATGAATACAATCGCATGATCTTGACTTTCGCCTCGGCGAGATACCTGTTCTGAAGGGCCTAAAAAAGTAAGGTTTTTGATCTCTTCTCCGAGTTCGTCGCGAATTTCTCGGCGTACAGCTTCCCAACTGTATTCGCCAAAATGTAGTGAGCCCCCAATGGGTTGAAAATAGGTTTCCTGATTTTCAACATCTATGCATTTTCCGTAAGGATGACAAAATACTGGTCAGAGAAGGCATAGATGTT
>JBCAWW010000048.1:0-13289 GCA_038534415.1 Bacteroidota bacterium
TCAGCACAAAGATATTCCGGGCAATCCTTCTACTGCTAAGAGTAGCAATGTACAATTGCGCAAAACTGCTACGGCGGATTCGCTGAGAGTCTTGTCAATGGAAGACTGGGAGTTTTGGCAGCACAACGGCTATATCGTCATCAAGCAGGCGGTACCGCGTGAGCAAGCCCTAAAGACGGCGGACTTTCTTTGGGAATTTGAAGAAAAAGACGCCAATGATCCTGAATCATGGTACACTGCTCCACGCGCTGAGATGAAGATGAAAGAGCTGGCCGGTACGGGCATGGTTGAGGTATACAACAACCAACACCTCTGGAACAACCGTCAGATGCAAAGAGTTTATGATGCCTTTGTCGATATCTGGGGCATGGAAGAGCTGTGGGTAACGATTGACCGCGCCAATTTGAATTTTCCGATCCGTCCAGGCCATGAGTATAAAGGCTTTATCCACTGGGATTATGATCCGGAAACTAAGCCTCAAAATGTGCAAGGAGTATTGGCTCTCGCGGATCAAACGGACGAAAATATGGGCGGCTTTCAGTGTATCCCTTGGTTGTACCGCAACTATGACACTTGGAAGTTGACTCAGCCTGAAGATCGCAATCATTTCCAACCGGATATCACTGGCATCGAGCATGAATTGGTAAAAGTACCATTAGAAGCGGGTGATTTATTGATTTTTAACAGCTCTGAGCCACATGGCATTCGTCCTAATAATTCTGGGGATAAGGTCCGTATCGCTCAATATATCTCCATGATGCCTGCCCAAGAGGACAACGAAGCCCTCAAAGAGTGGCGTGTAAACTCTTGGGAAAAGCGTATCGCTCCCGAAGGCTATGCCTTTCCTGGCGATCCGCGTAATTGGGAGCAAAGCAAATATGAAAGAGCGGAGTTGAGCGAATTGGGCGAGAAGTTATTGGGGCTGAAAAAGTGGTAATCGATGGATTTACAACTTAAAGGAAAAAAAGTATTTATCAGCGGATCGACGGCTGGGATTGGTTTTGGGGTGGCAAAGGCCTTCTTGAGAGAGGGGGCAGAAGTGTATATCAATGGTCGCTCAGATGCCAGTGTCTCCCAGGCAATGGCACGATTAGAAGCGTTCGGCGAAGCCGCTCACATAAAAGGCCTAGTAGCAGACTTTGCTGATAAGAGCTCCCTTGAGTTGTTGCTGCCACAGTTGCCCGAAATTGATATCCTGATCAATAATGTAGGTGTCTACTCCTCGCAATCATTTTTTGAAACCAGCGATGCGGAATGGCAACGGCAATATGAAGTCAATGTCATGAGCGGCGTAAAACTCTCTCGACATTGCTTGCCCAAAATGTTGCACAAAAACTGGGGACGGATACTCTTCGTCTCCAGCGAATGTGCCAGCCTCGTGCCCGCTGACCTCATTGCCTATAGTACCACCAAAGCGGCCTTATTGGCAATCTCTAGAGGCTTGGCCCAACTTTGCCAAGGGAGTGGAGTGACGGTCAATGCTGTCATCCCCGGCTCAACTATGACGGAGGGGGCGCAGGCTTTTTTTGCTGATTTGGCCGAAAAAGAAAATAAGTCTGTCTCTCAAGCGGAGGTAGATTTTTTTAGGGACATTAGGACTTCTTCTTTGCTGCAACGTTTTGCCAAAGTAGAGGAAGTCGCCAACAGTATGGTGTACTTTTCTAGTCCGCTAGCGGCGGCTACCAATGGGGCTGCGATAAAGCTAGATGGTGGCAGTATGGGCGGTATCATTTAGGGAGCGCCCCAAACATTCAAACTCAATCAACATGAACTATAAGCAAACTCTTTTCCTCAAGCTCGCTGTCCTATTAATGGTATTGGTGGCTTGCCAAGAAAAGTCGAATTCAAATCAAACAGAAGTAGTAAGTACTGCATCTATGGAGCAAACAGCGCAAAAAGAAAGACTGCTACGGCATGTAGTTATTTTTAAATTCAAAGACAGCTCAAGCGATGAGGATGTCAACAAGTTAAACGAATCCTTTAATGCCTTAGCAGAGGCCATTCCGGTGATCAAAGATTTTGAATGGGGCATCAACGATAGTCCAGAAAACTTTCATCAAGACTTCACGCATTGCTATCTCTTGACCTTTGCTTCAGAAGCAGACCGAGACAGTGTCTATACTCCCCACCCGCAGCATCAGGCCTTTGTCGCCAGTTTGCAACCGCATTTGGAAAAGGTATTTGTGGTGGATTATTGGACCAATCCTTAGCGCCAGCTCAAATAGTAGGATTTAGCTCTAAAAACTAAGCTTCCGGCAATGATTGTTCTCCTGCCAAAGCATATGTACTTAAGTAAGCGGACAGATGAAATCAGGTGATTTGAGTTCAAGTTCAACCATCCGTTTCTGCTCACTTCTGTGCACAGAAACTGCCCTCCTTTCCAAGGCCACGGCTTGTACATATCTTCTACATAGAGTGGAATACTTTGGGATGTATGGGCTCAAGTATTTGATTTACAATTACTTATCATGTCATCCTGGAAATGCGCCGAAACAAGGTGCAGGCGGATTATCCGGGATCTTTGGGGAAGATCGGGAAGCTGTAGAGATCTTGGATAAGCGCTTTCCGCGCCGTTCCAAGCAATTTTCGGGATGATATTTCCAAAAATTCCATCCGTTAAAACACTTATGTACAATCCGTAGCCTTTTAAAAAGGAGGGCGGCCGATATGAGCCGACAGCGTTCCGATAACTATCGGAAGGGCGGGTGGTTTGAAGAGAATCCGAGAGGCTTTTAGCCCGATAACACTTGTCCACTTACTTAACAGACTCTTCGCTTTTTATTCTCAGTCTTATTTCTGAATCCTGCTTTCAAAGCAAAAAATCAGTTTAGAGACTGAGAGTTAGGGAAACTCCAGTTTTTTGAATTCATCACAAATCTCAAGGAAAGCTTGTGATGAAGTATTTGGGGCCCACCGATATACAAAATGATAATCGCGCCGCTGACAACGATTTGGGGTAGGCTCAAATCCTTCCAGCAGCCAATTAGAACCATCGAGCCCCCTTCTCTCATCAAAGACAGGCATATGCCAAAAGCAATTTTCCGATAAGACATTTTGAAAGCTTGACCACTCTTTAAGGCTTAAGTTTCTAGTGCTTTTTTCTTCGCTTTCGGTGCGTTCTCCCAAAGAATCATAAGTAGCACTAAATGTCTTGATCGTAAGTACTTTTGCTGAACCGAGTGCCTCAAGCCTATAAATCTTTTTATATTTTCCAAAAGGGGCTAAATAAAGAAAACGATAAGCCTCGCCTTCGCTTTCGCTTAGCTTGAGCTCATCAAAATTTTTCCAAGCGGTTGGAGCTCCCAATTCTGAATTTAGCACCTCGTTTAGCGTGCTATCGTTGTATTGATTTACCAATGGACTTGACTCACAGGGGCAATAAAACTGGTCGCAGCCCAGTACGAATAATGAACAAAGGCCGATAAGCACGACTAAGCTTTTGATTTGTTTGCTAAGCTCCATTATCTTTTAAATAGTTTCCGCTTTTTCTTGGTCAGTGTGAATCCAAAGGGAATGTTGACCCAAAACTTGATGGGCTCGCCATCTTTGATGGCAGGAGAAAACTTGAGTTCATGAAGATGCGCCTCTACGGCATCGGACAAAATAGGATGAACCTTTTCAAGTACCTTATGCTTTTCGTAATTGCCGGCTTCATCTACCAATACCCGGACGCGGACAATGCCTTCTATGCCGGCGTCTACGGCTAGCTGTGGATACCCGATTTTTGAGGAGATTTCACTCATGTTGAGGATTGCGGGCTCTTTTTCGACATAGATAAATTCTTGCTTTTTCTCTTTGGCTTCTGATTCAGGAGGCTCCGTTTCTGTTTGAGCACTTAAGGTGAAAGTAAAAAGTAAGAGTCCGACAAAAAGTAAAAGTGTGTGTTTCATGATTGATTCAATACTGATGTATGATTGCCTTTTTAGGAAGGAAATTTAACAATATTTCGCCTATCTCAGCATATTCTCAAAATAGGCTCTTTTTAGCCTTAGGTACTGCGGGAGGGATTTCATTTTTCTAAGCTGGCTAATAATAGGCTGTTAGACAAGAGTAGATACGCCTCTATTTTTGATATTTACTTCGTAGCATTCTTGATCAATTTATAGGCCCAATCATAGTGACTAGAGGTTGCCGAAATCAAATAGGCCCCCAATGAAGTACTGCCCGTCCATTGGTAGCGTTTTTTTTCAAATAGTTCTTCATCCGTATGAGCGAGTATGAGTTTTTGTACCCGCTGCGCAGAACGCTCAAACTCTGCCCTGATTTGGGCTAGGGAGATCGCCTGATAAAGGTCCCAAATCTTTTGATTGAGTTTGCCCGTATCCCGCCAAGTATAGCCATCCGCTGGCATGACTGGCTTTTGGCCTTGCATCCCGACCGCGTACCAATCGAGCATCATCAAATGCCACTGGTGTAAATGAGCGAGTACATCTCTGATGTTGCGATTGAGCGTTCCCGGAGGGAAATCCCTCTCCTGCTGCTCCAAACTAAGTTGATCGATATAGGCCAACAACTTTTGTTGGTTCTTCGAGCTCAGATCTAAAAGTTCCTGCTTCAATTTGGGCCTTGGCATAATTGTGTTTTCAAAATCCTAATCCCCGGGATAAATATATTGATATACGGCAGTAAGCGAGCCCGTGTTGGATTTTTCTATGCTGCTTTGCACAAATTTTAATTTCTCTAGCAAATGGATGGAAGCAAGATGGTTGATGTCGACAAATGCATAAATTATCGGTAAGCCTAATTGAAAGATGCCAAAGTCTCTCCCGGCTGCCATTATTTCTGTCGCATAGCCTAAACCCCAGTACTGTCGTCGGATTTGACAGCCCAAATGGATCATGCCCGGTTTGTGATAGGGATACAAATTGAGGGCTCCGATGAGTTTCCCATCTTCGATGGAACGCGCAGCCCAATAATAGCCCTGCCCAGACTGAACCCATTGTAAGCGAGAATTGAAAAAATGCTGGTATTCTGCTTCACTTCTCCTCTCTAATTTGGGTATGTAGCGAAATACCTCCGGCTCTTGATACATGCTCAAAAATTCCAACCAATCTTGGTCGGTGATCAGTTTTAGGTGGGTACGAGCCGTAATCATAGGGTGTCGAGGAGGAAAAGCTTGTACCATAAGTTCCTAAACTTTTGGCAGAAAACGGCCTAAATTCCTGCTTCTTTTTGGGTGAATCTTGCACCAATTGTCAGCCCATGAAAAAGCACTAAGCTTAACGAAATCATCATCAAAGCCATCCCGATATTGGTCTGGTCGGCAATAAAGCCAAAACTAAGAGAGAGGGCGCTGACCAAGAGGGTTTTATAAAAAGACTGACTAGAAAGCACCGAAGTAAATACTTGATCCGGTACCTTTTCGGCTAACATCGCGGTGAGGATCGGCTTGCGGAGATTTTCGATCACAAAGATCAATACAAAAAACAACCAGGCAAGCCACCAGTATTCCCCATAAATCATCAAACCACTGAGCAAGCCCATGCCCAGACCCAAGAATAGCGTCCTATGGGCAGTCCTAATTTGGGGACCTCTCGCCAATAAATACGCAAAACGAGAGGCCTGAGAGTTGAGCACAAAGATGATAAAGTAAAGTAAGCCTATCACGAGTCCGCCTTTTTCTTTATGGGTATGCTCGGCCATGATGGGCAAGGCCAGCGCGATAGCTAGCATCACCGTTTGGATATAATCTTTGATTGATTTGAGGAAGGCAGAGTGCAGCGCTGCTGAGTTGATAATGGGTCGCACTCCTTTTTGCCTAATTGCCTTAAGAAAGTGTTGAAAAACGCTTTTTAAGGAAGGCAATTGCTTGGCTTTGCTCTGCTTTGGGGAGCGATTTAGGTACTGAGGGTAGGAGAGGATGTTGACAAAATTGAAGAGATATGGTACGATCGAGAGTAAGTAAACACTGCGGTAATCTCCCGAATACAAAACCAAAAAACCCGCCACTAATGCAGAGAGAGCTGAGCCTTTTTGGGACCAAGAGCGTGTTGCGCCATAGTAGCTTACTTTATGCTGGCTCCAGCCCTTGGCGCTGAGATAATCCATGATCATCCCTTTATGGGTTCCCGAACGAAAAGCATCCCCCACTCCTAGCAAAAATATTGCTGCCAACAACCAATAAAAATTGCTCGAAAAGTAAAACACGACAAAGGCAAAAATGTATAAAGCAAAAGCCAATACCAGCGAATATTTTCTCCCCCAGGAGTCAGCCAATAAACCCGAAGGGATCTCTAATAGATTGATACTTATCTCACGAACGCTATACAGCAGCCCAATTTGAGTATAAGAAACTCCATTTTCGAGAAAAAAGAGCAGCAAAAAGGCATCAAAAAACCGTAGATTCTTGAGGAATCCATAAGCACAAAACTGATAGTATTGCCGATCTTTTCGATAACTATTCATGAGGGGGGTTGGCCCGTTTAAATTGGATGAATGTATATGAATGCGTTTAATATCGTTATAGATTCAAATCATCTCGAAAATAGGAAAACTTTTTAGGCAGATGGAAGTGCTCAATCAGGGAGAATATAGGGGAGAAATTGTCTTCAGACGCCAGTTTGAGGACGCGATCATTACCCATACACATTATGCCCCCAGCCCTCAAAAGGGAGATTGGCACTATCATGAAAACCTCCACATTTGTCTGGTGTTTCAAAAAGGTCGCTCTGAAACGTCCAAACAGACCCGTTACACCCAAAAAGGAGGTAGCTTATTTTTTTATCATGCCCAAGAGCGGCATCGTTGGACGGCGGCGGAACCCTTTGCCAAAAGTGCCAATATTGAACTCGGAGAGGATTTTTTGCAGGCAAATGATTTGAGCGAAGCAAATATTCAGACTGCCCTGTCCCAACGAATTGATGCCAAAAGTTTATTTCTCAAAATCCAAAAAGAGATGCTTGCCAATGACCGAGAAAGTCAATTGGCCCTGCAGGCTTTGCTGTTAGAGTTAGTTTCTTTTCCTGTCCCAGAACGCTCCTCTCTACCCCCTGCATGGGTCAATAAGCTCAGCGCGCTCCTCGCGGAGCAATGGCAAGAAGAATTGAGCCTGCCGCAAATCGCTAGCATTTTGGGGGTACATCCGGTGACCATCTCCAAGTACTTTCGCAAGTATTTTGATTGCACCCTAGGGACTTATCGCCGCAAATTAAAAATTGAGAAAAGCATTGCCTTGATCAAGCAAGGCGGGCAATCCCTGAGCGAGATCGCCCATTACTGCAACTTTGCCGATCAGAGCCACTTTACTCGCAATTTCAAAGCTCAGACTGGCTTTTTGCCCAAGGACTTTCGCCATTTTTAGCCCACTCACTCTCCCCTCCACGCTAATTACATTCTATTTTGAGCCTGACTCATCTCATAGATTTGTGTAAACAATCTAAAAAAGATGAGAATTATTTCCTTGATATTGAGCGTGATAATCGTTCAGCTGTGCTGTCTCCCCACCCAAGCCCAAATAGGACCCAAACGAGTCCCTAGCCCATCCGAGCTTGGAGCCATGATCGACTCCATCGAAACCCTCGTGATCCAAAAATATATTGATGCGGCCATGGGACAAGAAACCGCAGATTATATCCATCAGCGCCATGCGCAAGGGTATTATGATGCATTGTCGCTCGATAGTCTCGGGCAAGCCTTAAGAAAGGATTTTTTGACCGTGAGTGGAGATGTGCATATGAACGCTTTTTATAGTCAGTTACAAGCGACTCCTAAAGCCAGTTTGTTGGCCACCAAAACGGACGAATATGGAGAGTCCTCAAACTATGGCTACGTAGATGTCAATATCTCGCGAGACAATATTGGCTATCTCAAGGTCGCGCACTTCACCAAATGGGCGTTCTTCGAAGAAGCTAAAAAAGCCGTCGATCACAGCATGGCTATGCTCAAAAATACCGATGCCCTGATCATTGATTTGCGAGGCAATCCTGGCGGCTTTGAAGACATCGCCGCTTATCTGATGAGCTACTTTTTTGTCGGAGATGAGAGTGAGTTACAGGCCTATTATTGTCGCTATTTGGACCGTCGGAGAAGTGTGAGCCTTAGCCCTGAGCTACCGGGCCTACCAATGCCTGATTTACCTGTCTTCATATTGGTCAATTATGATACGGGCTCTGCGGCGGAGTCTTTTGCTTATATGATGAAGCATCGTGAGAGAGCGAGGGTGATTGGTGATACCACTGTCGGAGCAGGTAATGGCTCAACTTACTTTCGGGTAAACGATGATTTTATGGTACAAATTGCGACTTGGGAAACCATCAATGCGGTAACCCAAACGAGTTGGGAAAAAGTAGGGGTCCTGCCTCATATCACGACTAGCGAGGCGGCGGCCATGGATACGGCTTTATCACTTGCCAAAGCAGCCAGTCAAAAGCACAGAGCGGATAAACTTGCCTACTATCAAAGCCATCTAGATGCTTTGGAGACAGCCATAAAGGATCATAAAGCGGGGGATTCTGCCCAGCCTATCGTAGCGGCATTGACCGCTTGTCAAAAACTAAAATTCTTTGATGAAAGTGCCATTAACAATCTGGGTTATCAGTTTTTTATTGATGAGAAAAACCCCGCAGTAGCGGCTGCTATTTTTGAAGCCAATACGCTGCTGTATCCACAGTCCGCCAATGTCTACGATAGCTATGCCGAAGCCTTAGTTGCCATCGATAGGCTTGAGGCTGCCTTGGCAAGCTATCAAAAAGCGGTAGCTATCGCTGAGGCAAACCAAGATCCCTCTTTGCCCTTGTTCCAAGAAAATTTGGCCAAGCTCAAGGCCGAAATCGCAAAACAATAAAAAAACTCCCTCCTATCATCTAGTCAAGCCGGATGGACGGAGGGAGCAATCTCACACAAAAATATGTTAAGGGGCTAATGATGATGTGAAGGTCCACCATCATGGCTATGCCCAGCCGGAGGAGGACCATTGTCGGGACCCCGTCCCCCTGGAGGCGGTCCGGGAGGTCTTTTTTCTTTAAATTCTCCTTTCAGGCAACGACTCATATAGGGGTATTCGTCCGTAACGAAATAGGCATATTGCCCTTTGATTTCCATGCCATTGCATTCATCTAAGTCGCCCAAACCCGCCACATAGTCCCAATCTGAGACAAAAGTGCCGTCTGGATTCGTACCCGCTAACTCTTTGTCCATAGACTGATGAGGATTTTTGTAGGAACATGCATCGCCTGTCCGCTGCTCCTCACTTAGTTGGAAGCTCGGTTTGTACTGGCCACTTTGGGAGTAATAGATCGGAAAGCCATCGAGGGCAAATCCAATATGGACGAGATCTTCTCCCTTATCTAGCGCTTTTACCAATTCTACAGGGACTCCGTGATAATGATAGGCACCAGTGGGTTGGACATGCGCATGATTGAAGTCCAGTCCTAGGTCTACCAATTCTTGGAACGCTTCTATGCGGTAGACTTCACCCGATTCACAGACAAATCGTTCGGCCGTTTCTGGTTCAAATTTGACACCATTGAGGGCCACGCCAGGTTCTCTGGCCCAGCGAGACTTACCCGAAAGCTTTGGTTCGAGCGGGATATCGTAAGAGACATTTTGGGCACTAATCTGATTGGGGTTACCCGCATTGGGAAATTGGCCCGTAGGGTGGTTGGGGAGGGCATTGGTCCTCATGACTCGTTTTCCTCCCTTGATCGCAACCGTGGTTTTGGTACCGTATTCGGTGCTTGTTAAGGTGTAGGCTTGCCAAAAATCTAATTCAGCTAATTCAGCCGTAGCACTGTTTAGGTTTTGATTGGCGCCTTGGCGGGTGGGGGATGAACCACATCCCAGCACGACCATAATAGCGGTGAAAGTAAAAATATTACGCATTTGAATAGCATCTTTTCCCTTTTGATGATTTTTGAGGAAAAAGCTTTTGTGGGAAGGTGAAATTTTGATAATACCGCCTAGATCTTCTCTGCCTTAATGATCAAGAAGAGGGGGATTCTACTGCGGCGTTCGTACTCGCTTGGATTTTGGAAGTGGGAGGTATCGGGCCGTCCTTCTTTGATTGCCGCTACGCGGAACCCTGCCTCATTGAGCAATTGCCAATAGGTTTCAAGGCTGCGATGGTATTTGATCACAGAGCTGCCCATCCATTGTTGGTGGCGTGGCCCTTCGCTAAAGTATTGATCTACAGTCCAATCCTGCTTTTTGCCTGGCGGGCGTGGCAGATGCATAGAGGAGGTCAAATTGGGATGCTCGACAGAAAATAGGAACTGAGCGTTCGGCCGAAGGCCAATGTATAAACGTGAAAAAAGCCCGGCTAGGTCCTCGATATAGTGCAATACGAGTCGGGCAATCGCCCAATTATAGCGAGCTGTGCCATAGTCAAAACTAGTCAACTCTGCTTGCGCTAGCTTGATCCGTGGATCTTGATACTGCTCTTGTCCCAAGGCGATCATCTTGGCGGAGGCATCAATCCCTAAGTAAGCGCTAGCGCCTAAGACCAAGAGTTCCTCGGAGAGGTCCCCGTAACCACAACCTAGATCCAGCACATCGCCCTCAATCCCTTCTACTAACTGCCGTATGATTGGCTTTTCAATGCGCTCATTAGGACTATTTGCGCCTTTACGCTTTTGGGTATAGCGTGCAAAAACTGCTGGCTGGTCGTAAAAATCATGACCCTGCATTTCGTCCTTCATAGGCATTAGGGGGATTTGATGATTTTGCGGTTTTGATTGGCGATTTGCAAAAAATAAACATTAGCGGGTAGAGCGGATAAATCTATCTGACGATCTGTCGCAGAAAGAGTACCTTTTTTGAGGCTTTGCCCATGTATAGAGAGCAGTTCGTAGGGCAGAGGTTGCAAGATGTCCCCAGAAATTGTAATCACGGAAGCGCTTGGATTGGGGCTAATGTGAAAGTCTAATTGCTTTCTTGCCTCAATCGCCGTGCTTGAGCCATTACAATTTTCTAAAAAATTGATGAGGTAAGTTTCTTGGGTGCTATTTAGCGCATGGCCAGCTGTTCCCTGTAAATGTACCACCTCCCCTGAGAGATAGGAAAATTCAAACACATTATTGCCTAAGTCATTGCCCATGCCGGCAATTTGCGCCCCATTGAATCCCTGACTTTGCGCGACGATAAAGCTAGCTTCCTGGGCGGGGATAAAATTGACGCCCACCGCTGCACCTCCATTGTAGGGGATGATGGGGTCATTGATATTGCAAATGCTTAGGTACTTCCGGCCGGTGATAGGCGTCGTGGCTACATTATATCCATCATACGGATCTGTGCCACCGGTTGCGCCATCGGGATAGTAAAAACTACCATTGCGATATTGGGCTTCTGATAGCTGAGATACTGCGGCACAAACCATGTCTAGGCCGGGATTTTTATTTTCGATGAAGACTCTATTGGCCAGTGCAGCTCCATTTGAAGAACCGAAAATCCTGATCTTATTGGGATTGATATTGCTATAATTTTGCAAACTATCGATAAGGTGGCCAATCATTTCTACGTCTGGTGCTTCGCTGCTTTCATCGGAGATGTTCCAGGTATTTGCGTATCCGGAGGGAGCAACCAATACGTAACAATCTAATTTATCGCGAAACTGCCCTATCATAGGAGCGCCATTGCCCCCATTGCCATGCAGCAAAATGCAAACGGGAAACCCACCTTCTGGGACCGCTGTATTGGGTACATGGATAAAAATCGGATAGCTATGACCATTGGGCTCTTGGGACCAAGTCTTGATCATAGGGATATTGGTACCATTGGTCAAGCTTTGGGCGAAGCCCAAAAAGGGCCAAAGAGCAAGCAATAGGAATAAGTTTTTCATGCGACAATAATATACCTTCTATTTCTACTTTTTGAGCCCTTCGGCCAAGGCATTCAAGCCCGCTTTATTGCCTGTGTTAGCAATGCTGGCATTAAGTCGTTCTACAAGTCCTTATTCGTGATAGCCTTTATGTTCAAAGCGATTGGAAATCCACCAATAGTTACCACTTGGATCCATCACCCCAGACTGTCGATCGCCAAAGTCCATATCCGCGGCTTCAAATACGACGGTCGCTCCATGCGCGACCGCTCTCTGATGGATCGTATCGACATCCTTGACGTAGAGATAAAAGGCAGTGCGCATGCCCAAAAAATCGCCCCTGGCCTGACTGATCATAAAGCAGGAAGTCCCAATCTTAAGGATCACATTGCCAATGTCGCCATTATCGGGTCTGATGACACGATTGATCTCTTGGGCATAAAAGGCGTCTTTGAGAAATTGGATCAAGTCTGCTGGATTTTCAACAAACAGATAGCCGCTGACGCTGCCAAATCCTTCTGGCCGATAAGTATCAAATATAGGGTTCATACGAGAGTGATTTTGAATGTCAAACTGGAGGGGAAATTGACCTTTTATTTAGGCGGTAAAGACATTACAAAGTCGTAGGCCATTTGCAGGTATTTGGCTAATATCTCCGTCTCAGTATAAAGATATTCGGGAATCAGCACATAATCCTTCATCGTGGCATTGTAGCTGATAAAGGGGCCAGAACCCTCATAGGTTTCTTTGAAGATTTTTTGCTCCTCTTTGGGCAGGCGAAAACCAATTTCTCCCGCTTTGTTGAGTAGGGTAAACATATATCCGTTAGCCGAGGTATAGGGCATGGTTTTGCCTTTGCGCTCAAAATTGGGGTTGAGATCAATAATGCTATCGTAGATGTCCAGATTTTTCATAGTGGGATTAAGTTATTGGATTCCGGCCGAAATGTAAAGCATCGGCATTGCCGAAAATCTATCGCCTTTTTATGGAAATACGAGTAAGGCGGAGTCTATCCTAAAAACTTAGCGCTATGAAACTAAAATTGAGCATCCCTGAACCCTGTCATGAAGCCTGGACGGAGATGACAGCGAACGAAAAGGGACGTTTTTGCGCCGCCTGTAACAAGACCGTTATCGATTTTCGCAATATGAGCACCCGTGAGATCATGGATCAACTTGCTGCTAATACTGGCAAAAGTTGTGGCCGTTTTGATCCCCATCAGTTAGGCGAAAAGGAATTGGTCAAGCCCAAGCCTTGGGCAAAGTATTTGGCTGCGGCCGGAATCATCGCTGCGGTAGGGACTACTAAGCTGGCGGCTCAGGAGAGGATGGGCAAAGTAAAGCTAAACCCCGTCGAAAACTATATCAATGAGGAAGGGGAAGGCCTAGCTTCTCAACCCACCAAATCCATTTGCTCCCCCATCAGCATCAAGGGCCGAGTAATCTATGAAGGAGAACCACTGATAGGTGTTGCCGTGAGGATCTATGGTACTGATAGAGGAATATTTACAGTTCAAAATAGCCATCATGATCTGTAA
>JBCAWW010000049.1:0-13154 GCA_038534415.1 Bacteroidota bacterium
TCTAGTTCTCGTGCCTCGGCATTAAATTTTTCTTGGTAGTAGGCCACCTGATCATTCATTTCACGATTGACCAAGGAGTCTTTAAGAGCGCTAAACTCATGTAATAGGCTCAACGCTTTTTGATGATTGCCGGCATTTTCTTCAAGCTCGGATTGGTTCCAAATATTTTCGGCTATCGGAAATGAATGATCAGGTGGCCTACTACCAAGAAAAATTTAATGCCGAGGCACGAGAACTAGAGATCACACGCCTTGCCAAAGTGAAGGCAGAAAATGAGGCAATTATTAACCAAGAGAAGTACTTAAAATCGGTCGGTATTTCTGGCTTCTTGCTGTTCCTTTTGCTAGGAGTATTTATTTCTATAATCTATCTAAAGACGCTCAAATCTAAACGGATTTTAGCCGTCAAAAATATCCGACTAGAAGAACTGAATTTGGCAGCCACTAATGCTCGGATTAGCGCCGAAGCCGCAAATCGAGCCAAAAGCGCCTTTTTGGCGAATATGAGCCATGAGATCCGGACGCCTATCAATGGTGTGATCGGGGTTACCGATATCCTCCAATACACGGCGCCTTCGGACGAGCAAAACGTTTACATCCAGACCATCAGACGGAGTGGAGAGAATCTATTAAGAATTGTAAATGAGGTGCTTGACTTCTCGAAAATTGAAGCTGGCAAAATGGAGCTTGAGCAGACAGCCTTCAGTCTGTTTGAACTGATGGATGAAGTATTGGTCCTTTTTTCCAGCCAACGATCAGACAAAGATCTCGATCTCGCCTGTATGATCGATCCGGATTTACCAACTAGTCTCAAAGGTGATCCTCATAAGTTGAGACAAGTCATGATCAATCTGATCGGCAATGCGATGAAGTTTACCAGCGAAGGAGGCGTATTGGTCCGTATTGGTATGATCAATTCTGGCAAAGAAAGTCTGCAGACTGACCCAATAAAGCTATTGGTAGAAGTGCAAGACAGCGGGATCGGCATTACAGAGGAGCAAAGCCAGCGTCTTTTTCAGGCCTTTAATCAAGCGGATACGAGTATCGCCAAAAATTTTGGCGGCACAGGACTTGGTTTGACCATCAGTGCAAAGCTAGTGGAGTTGATGGGGGGCAAGCTAGAGTTTGAATCTCAATATGGCAGCGGGAGTCGCTTCTTCTTCCATTTTGAGCTAGGACACATCGATACCAAGCCAAAGCCTCATCTCAAACACCCTTTATTCAACCAGTCGATTGCAAATTATTGGCAAGGAAAAACGGCTCTGATCATAGAAAATGGACAATGGTCTAGGCAAGTGCTGAGCTCCTGGCTAGAACAAGCAGGTATTATACCTCAATTTGCCTCCGACTATAGCTCAGTAGAAAAGATCATGGAAACTAATCCTGTAGATATCGTTTTGTATGCGATCAAGCAAAATGAATCCCCGGGAAAAAATCTGCTAGGCTTTATCATTGATCAATTTACTGATCTTGAGATCCCAGTTGTGGTGATGGGCAGCATGGCAAAAATCGCCAACCAAAGAGAGGTAAATCCTGAAATAGATATTTTTCTCACTAAGCCGCTGCAACATTCGGGCTTCTTTGGGCTGTTAAAAGGGATTGCCTCCGGTCAAAATCTCCCCAAAGTACCGTCCAAGAAGACTAAGCTCCTGGCTCCCCAAAGCACAGCGCAAAGCATAGAGATGAACGTTCTGCTAGCAGAAGACAATGACGTAAATCGAATGATCGCTCTGCGCATGTTCTCTAAGCTTGGCCTTGAACCCGATTTTGCTACTAATGGCCTAGAAGTCTTAAAAAAGTGCGAAACGAAGGATTATGACCTGATTTTCATGGACGTCAATATGCCAGAGATGGATGGCCTAGAGACAACCCAAAAGCTCCGTAACAAATACCGCGATGACAAAAGCCCCGTCATCATCGCCCTTACTGCTAACGCCATGGAAGAGGATCGCAAAAACTGCTTAAGAGCCGGCATGGATGCCTATATTTCTAAGCCTTTTCGGATTGACGAAATCAAGGAAACCTTCCTAAAGTATGGCTTAGTCAAAAAAGAAGTCTGGCAAGATTAGGGTGCATATTTGTTCCCTATTGCGATTTCCAGCCCGATGGACTAGCTTTAGTAGCATTCTGACTCCAATTACCTGTTTCATGCTTCTAAACAAGTCATTCGCGGCACTTTTGCTGCTTGCAGCCCTTACATTTACTGATGTATTTGCCCAATCTGATTCTCATGCGGCAATCATTAAGGCCGCGCAAAATCTTACTCTCCGAGCGATCGGTCCTGCTGTCATGGGGGGACGAATCTCAGACATTGCCGTCCATCCCGAGCATCCCAGCACTTGGTATGTCGCGGCAGGCTCCGGCAATCTTTGGAAGACCCGCAATAGTGGCATCACCTGGGAGCCGATTTTTGATCATCAGGCTTCTTATTCTATCGGTACTGTCAGTATCGATCCTCAGCAACCCCATGTCATTTGGGTCGGCACAGGTGAAAACGTAAGCGGGCGGCATGTCGGCTGGGGAGATGGGATTTATCGTTCCCGGAACGGGGGCAAAAACTGGCAACATATGGGCTTAGCCAAGTCCGAGCACATCGGCAAGATATTGGTCCACCCTCACAATAGCGACGTCATTTTAGTGGCGGCAGAAGGTCCTTTGTGGTCCGCCGGCGGCGAACGAGGCGTCTATAAAAGTCAAGATGGCGGCAAAAGCTGGAATCAAGTACTCGCCATTGATGAAAACACGGGCGTGACCGACCTAGAGTTTGATCCCTCCAATCCAGATGTGGTTTATGCTGCTACCTACCAACGTCGTCGCCATACTTGGTCTTTGCTTGCCGGTGGTCCCCAATCAGGGATCTACAAATCTACCAACAATGGCGATTCTTGGCGACAATTGACTAAGGGTTTGCCCAGCGGGGACATGGGCAAAATAGGACTAGCCGTTACGCCCGCCGATCCAAACCTCGTATATGCGACCATCGAAGCCGATGGAAAAACAAAGGGATTTTACCGCTCTATGGACAAAGGCGAAAGCTGGGAAAAACGCAACAACTATATCTCAGGTGGTACGGGACCACACTACTATCAAGAAATCGAAGCCTCGCCCCAAAACCCAGCTCTCGTCTATCAAATGGACGTTTTTTTGCATGTCACGCGAGATGGCGGGAAGAAATTTGACTACCTCGGCACCGGCCGAGAAAAGCATAGCGACAATCACGCCCTTTGGATCGATCCCAACAATGGTCAGCATCTTTTGGCCGGAACCGATGGCGGCTTATATGAAACCTTTGACGAAGGGACCACTTGGCGGCATTTTGGCAATCTCCCCATCTCTCAGTTTTATAAGCTCGGGCTGGACAATGCAGTACCTTTTTACAATATCGTCGGTGGAGCCCAAGACCTCGGGACGCTGATCGGTCCTTCTCGTAGCCTACATACCGAAGGCATTCGCAATCAAGATTGGTATGTACCCTTGGGCGCAGATGGCTACGAATCTCTTTTCGATCCCGAAGACGAGAACATTGCTTATATGGAATACCAGCAGGGCGTACTGCATCGCCTAGATAGGCGGAGCGAAGAGGTACTCAACATTCAGCCACAAGCTGCCCCTAATGATCCACCAGAACGCTGGAATTGGGATAGCCCGCTGCTCATCAGCCCACACGATCACCAACGCTTGTACTTTGGCTCTCAGCGGATTTGGATGAGTGAAGACCGAGGAGACTCTTGGACACCGATCAGCGAAGACCTGACCACCAACACCAATCGCTACGAATTAGAACTGATGGACCGCGTCTGGAGCGTAGATGCCCTCTATGACAATGGCGCCATGTCCAAATATGCTACGCTCACCGCTATTGCTGAATCTCCCTTGCGAGAAGGTTTGCTTTATACCGGTTCCGACGATGGTTTGATCCATGTCAGCGAAGACGGAGGCAAGACTTGGCGAAAAGCGGCTTCCCTACCGAGCGTTCCGCAACGCGCTTTTATCAATGATGTGGAAGCTTCGCCCCACGATCCTGATGTAGTTTTTGCGGCCGCTGATGCCCATAAGCTGGGAGATTATCAACCTTATCTTTTTCGTAGCAATGACCGCGGCCGCACTTGGCAATCGATCAGCGGAGACTTACCAGAGATCAACATCATTTGGTCCGTAAAGCAAGACCATGAGGCCGCCAATCTGCTTTTTATTGGCGCAGAATACGGTATGCACTTCTCCTATGATGGCGGCAAGCACTGGGTCAAACTTGGTGGCAACGTGCCGACCATTCCTTTTAGAGATATCGAATTACACGCTCGCGATCATGATCTCGTGGGCGCATCTTTTGGGCGAGGATTTTATGTGCTGGATGATTATTCGAGCCTGCGGGAACTTAGCGAGGCCCTTGCGAGCGAGAAGCCAAGTCTCTTCGCGCCCAGAGATGCTTGGTGGTATGTGCCTGCTGAGCCGATGCAGGCCAAAGGAATGCCAAGCCAAGGCTCTAGTAGTTATCGTGCGCAGAACCCCGATTTTGGGGCTTTGATTACCTATTATTTACCTTCTTTGCCTCAGACCGCTCGCGCGGAACGCCAAGCCTCAGAGAAGGAACTTCGCGAAAAAGAAGCCGATGTGCCATTTCCAGGCTGGGAAACGCTAAATACCGAGTCTACCGAGGGCAAAGCCCAAGCATTATTGCTCATCCGAGATGAAGCCGGAGAGCCCGTTCGCTGGCTAGCAGGCGCGAGTAAACAAGGCCTACACCGCGTCAATTGGGACCTTCGATGGCCTGCACCAGATCCCATTCGCTTGTCCAAGCCAGACTTTCAACCTCCTTGGGCCGGAGAGCCAGAAGGACCACTGGTGATGCCTGGAGTCTATAGTGTAGAGTTATTTATTAGCCATAAAGGAAGCTTGACTTCCCAAGGAGTGCCCCAGACCTTCACGGTCAAGCCTGTACCCAATATGGCGGCCTCCCCAGACTTTGCAGCCATCGCGGCCTTCCAAAAAGAGACCCACGAACTTCGTCGCCAGATTTCGAGCGCAAGCCGTCAATTGTCATTAGCTGCCGATAGATTACGCTTCCTCGAAGCTGCTCTTAAGGAAACGCCTCGCGCCACTGCCGATCATTTTTCGGATCTACAAAAGCTAAAAGACAATCTCAGTGCCCTGCACCTCCGATTATCAGGCGACCGACAACGTCAAAGACTCAACGAGTCTAGCTCGCCTTCGATCAGCAGTCGCGTCTATAATGCGACCAATAATTGGGGTACTCGTCAAGCTCCCACCCAAACCAATCGAGCAAGTCTAAAGCTTGCGGCGGCGGATTTTGCGCAGTTTGAAGAAGTCTTGAAGCAGTATTTGGAAGATTTGGTAGCTTATGAAGCGAGTATGGAGGAGGCTGGAGCGCCATATACGCCGGGGCGGGGGTAGGCTGTAAATATCTCCCCTGTCCCGAGTGCGGGACTGTCCCCTCTTCGAAGAGGGGACGTGATTTTTTTCACCATCCTGAGTACGGGATCGGGATTGATGTCTCTTGGGGGCGTATGCAATACGCCCCTACGGATTTGGTGTATCGTGTTTTTTTATAAACCGATTTGAGTTTTCACCGCTGCGCGGAACGCTATTTTTGCGCCTGAGGCGACCAAAGCCCGCGCGAAGGCCCTTTTGAAGGGGCCGCGGCCTGTGCGAGCGGGGATGTTTAGGCTTTCTCCGCTTCGCGGAACGCTATTTTTACGCCTGAGGCCACCAAAACCCGCGCGAAGGCCACTTTGAAGGGGCCGCGGCCTGTGCGAGCGGGGATGTTCAAAGCCCCTAAAACCCCAAAAAGCCCGATCTTTCGATCGAGCTTTTACTTGCATCCCGTGGGGGAGTCGAACCCCCGTTGCCAGAATGAAAATCTGGAGTCCTAACCACTAGACGAACGGGACATCAATGTGCTAATTGCTTAGCGGAGGACAAAAGTAGTATAGGTTTTTTATTCAATCAAGTTTTTTTGAAAAAAAATCCAAACTTCTTTTCCAGTATGACTTTACGCAGACTTTACAAAAGCGTTACCCTCAGGGTTTGATTTTCAATATCTAAGCTAGTATTTTCGCGCTGTCTGTGTAAAAATTACTTATTATAATTATTAAACTATGGCAATTAAAGTTGGTATTAACGGCTTTGGTCGTATTGGCCGCTTGGTTTTCCGGGGTTTGCTTAACAACCCTGATGTCGAGATCGTCAAAATCAATGACCTTACCGACAACAAAACGCTGGCTCACCTTCTCAAATATGATACTGCTCACGGTAAATTTGCTGGTACTGTAGATGGTTTCGATGACGATTCTATCACTGTCAACGGTACTCGTATTCTTGCTAGCGCAGAACGCAACCCTGAAAAGCTCGGCTGGGGTGATCTCGGTGTTGACATCGTAGTTGAATCTACTGGTGTATTTCGCGACCGCGCTAAGGCCGCTATGCACATCACTGCTGGTGCCAAAAAAGTTATCATCTCTGCTCCTGCCAAAGGAGAAGTTGATGCTACTGTCGTACTAGGTGTCAATGACGACATCCTAACTGCTGACATGCAGGTTGTCTCTAACGCTTCTTGTACTACCAATTGCCTCGCGCCTATGGCCAAGGTATTGGACGATAGCTTTGGTATCGTATCTGGATACATCACTACTATCCACGCATACACTGCTGACCAAAATATCCAGGATGCGCCTCACCGCGACCTCCGTCGTGCACGTGCTGCTGCTCAAAACATCGTTCCTACTACCACTGGTGCTGCCACTGCGGTAGGGATCGTACTTCCTCAACTCAAAGGCAAGTTGGACGGTATCGCCGCTCGCGTACCTACCATCACAGGTTCTTTGACTGACGTTACCGTCGTATTGGGCAAGTCAGTTACTGCTGATGAAGTCAATGCTGCCATGAAGGCTGCTGCTGATGGTCCTATGAAAGGCATTATGGAGTACACTACCGATCCTTTGGTATCTTCTGATATCGTCGGTAATCCTCACTCTTGTATCTTCGATAGCGGCATGACTTCTGCTATGGGTACGATGGTGAAGTTGGTAGGATGGTACGACAATGAGTGGGGTTATGCTTCACGTGTTGTCGATCTCGTAAGCCGCATGAGCTAATTTATTAGCTTTTTACAATATCAAGCGGCATCTGCTTTCGGTGGATGCCGCTTTTTTTTAGATTTGCCACACAATTTATTCTAAAGCAGAGGAAACTGGAACGGTGAAAACTTATTTCCCCTCCCTCTCCCAAGGCTTATTAATCTTCAATCACATGCTAAACTACCCTCTCCAGCAAATACCCGACCGTACTAGCAAGCCTCGTGAGGCTGGCCTTACCATGATCATGGACAAAGGACTGAGCGTTCGCGAAGCGGAAGACTTCCTCAGTGTCGGTGCTGAGTATACTGATATCATCAAGCTCGGATGGGCCACCTCTGCGGTAACGCCAAATCTTGAAACGAAACTTGCTGTCTATAAAGAAGCCGGGATTCCCTTTTACTTTGGCGGTACCTTGCTCGAAGCATTTTATATCCGCGGTCAAATGGATGATTATAAGCGCATCCTTGAAAAATATGGCGCCACTCACCTCGAAGTTTCTGACGGTTCTATCGACTTCAAAGGCGACGATAAGTGTGAGTTGATCGCCGAACTTTCCAAAAACTACACCGTCCTATCTGAAGTAGGTAGCAAAGACCCGACTAAGGTGTTGCGCCCTTCTCAGTGGATGGATATGATGCAGACTGAGCTGGATGCAGGTTCTTGGAAGGTAATCGCCGAAGCCCGCGAGAGTGGTACGGTAGGGATGTTCCACGGTGACTCTTCGATTCGAGGTGACTTGATCGGAGAAATTCTCGAAGTGATCCCACCCGAAAAGGTCCTCTGGGAAGCACCCCAAAAAAATCAGCAGGTATGGTTTATCAAACTACTCGGTACCAATGTCAATCTCGGTAACATTGCACCAGCAGCTGCTATCCCGCTCGAAACTCTACGTTTAGGTCTTAGAGGAGATACTTTCCATACGTTTTTGGATAAGTAGTTCCCAAAACTGATAAATTCATAAAGGATATTTTCTTGCTCGCTGAGGGCAGGGAAATATCCTTTTTTGATGGGGTATCGAGGGTGGTTCTTGTTTGCCGCTGCGCGGAACGCTTCTCTCAATAGGGCCAAACAACTAAGCGGAACTGCTCAGGCATCCAGGTTTCAGTTTCAGATATACCTTCCTTTTTCCTTCAATTGGCCCAAGCTATCGTTCCGCGCAGCGGGCCTCTAAACTGATACTATAAGCCAAATCTCCTCCATCCAAAACCCAAAATATCAGCAAAAGAGCCAATCTTAAATCGGGAGTCTTATATTAGTGTTGCTTCTACTATTTGATCACTACAAAAGAATAATCTAGCCATGTATCAAAATATCACTGTTGCAGTTGCGGGCGCTGGCTTTATTGGGCCAGTACATATCGAAGGATTGCGTCGTTTGGGCATCCGAGTCAAGGGCATACTTGACCATACGCCAGCGCTATCAGAAAAAGCACGCA
The DNA here is from genome assembly GCA_038534415.1 of Bacteroidota bacterium. GTDB lineage: Bacteria > Bacteroidota > Bacteroidia > J057 > J057 > JBCAWW01. Next base: position 8,529 of record JBCAWW010000049.1, read on the forward strand.
AGGCGATCGGTCTCGAAAAAGCCTATAGCTCTATGGATGAAGTCCTCGCTGATGATGAGGTCATTGCGGTTCATCTGGCCGTGCCGAACGTTCTCCACTATGACATGGCCAAGAAATGTCTGGAAGCGGGCAAGCACGTAATGTGCGAAAAGCCGCTCGCCATGACCTCCGCCGAAACAGAAGAACTCGTCGCACTTGCCCGTTCTACGGGGCTGGTAGCCGGAGTAAACTATAACCTTCGTTTTTATCCGCTCAATCTCGAAGCGCGGGCTCGTATCCAAGCCGGACAAGCCGGCAAAGTGTTTTCGATCGTCGGTAGCTACGTACAAGACTGGTTGCTTTATGAGACGGATTACAACTGGCGCGTATTGGCCGACCAAGGCGGTGCCCTGCGCGCAGTAGCCGATATTGGTACCCACTGGATGGACTTGATCACTTCGGTCACGGGTTTGGAAGTGACAGAAGTTTTTGCTGATCTCAGCACCGTTTATCCGGTCCGCAAGCGTCCGACGGGTGAGGTAGAAACTTTTTCTGGCAAGCAAAAAGCCAAGCAAGAGATGGAAGATGTAGCCATCGATACCGAGGATTGTGGCAGCGTCCTCTTTCGTTTTAGCAATGGTGCCAAAGGGGCTTTGTGGGTATCTCAGGTAACGGCGGGAAAGAAAAACTGCCTGCGCTATGAGATATCAGGCTCACAAAAAGCCATGGCCTGGAACAGCGAACAGCCCAATGAGCTATGGGTCGGCAATCGCCCCACAGCCAACGAAAGCCTGCCTAAGGACCCATCGCTTGTCGATGATGCCGTAGCCCCTTTTGTCAACTATCCCGGTGGCCACAATGAAGGCTTTCCCGATACTTTCAAGCAGTGTTTCCGCGCCTTTTATGACGCGATCCTCCACGATACCCCCGCCGAAGAGGCGATGTATCCGACTTTTGCCCAAGGGCACAAAGAGGTGGTGTTGTGCGAAGCAATCTTGCAGAGCCACCAAGAGCAGCGCTGGGTGAAGGTATAGACCTAATAATGACTCGTAAAAAAAGTAGCTGTAGCTTGCGAGCCATGGCTACTTTTTTTGTTTACAAATTGTCTCTGAGTCAGACTCATACCAAACAAATCTCCTATGTCCTTAAGAGTCCTTTCCCTTTTTTTGCTTCTTGGCTTGTTTAGCTCAGGCCTTCACGCCCAAATAGAGGCCAAACTTGCCCTAGGCCTGATTGATCGAGAGGGGCTAGGCGTAGAGATTCCCATTGGACCCGCTCTATCGATCGAATCTCGATTCTTTTATCATGGCCAAAAGAGAAGCAACTTCTTCATTGATGCAGAGCTTAACACCCGTAATCGCTTTTTTTCTAAGCTCTTGATGCTCAAACGCTACTTTAAAGTCGAGAATACAAGAGCAGGATTTTATTGGGGGATGTATGCCTATTATAATCGTGAGAGTAATATCGCCTTAGCTACCGAAAGCTGGACTCCTGCACAAAGCCAAAATGCGCAAGACAGAGACATTGACGTATCTACTGTTGAGACTCGTCTAGGTTTTGGTCCTTTCATGGGTTACAAATATCAATTTGAGAACGGGATTAATATCGAATCATCATTGGGAATTGCAGCCTCCACTCGCCAATGGATCAAGACTCGAAAGATTACTTACTCCAATCAAACCATCGATACCATTTATGACCCGAATATGTGGCTCTTGGGAGGTCTGGCTTATTTCTGGCCCAGCCTACAAGTCACAGTTGGTTACCGATTTCAATGATTTTGAAAGCCCTACTTCAATCCTGATTAGTCTTATTGCAAATACAATTTGACCAGCGATGAGATTTCTCGTCGTCCCGATGCTCGGACTCGGTTGAAATGCGTTCCGCGAAGCGGAAACCAATGTATCAGCTCTTAGCTTGACGAGAATGTGATCCCAAAATCGGGAGCGGGGCAGATGTCCATACTTTTTTGTTTATTGAGCAAAACACAATTCACCCCTACGCTTATGAATGAATCTCTCCAAATATTGGTGGATGGCTTTACGTACCGTGGCCATATGCTCGATATCGCTATCAACTATGTGGTTTTGGCCCTATGCCTCCTCCCCTACTTTTTTGCCAAAGGCAAAGACAAAGTGATCCTTGGCAACCTATGGGTTTGGATTGGTTTACTGATGGCTGCATTGCAAATCTGGATCTGGTTTGAAATGAACGAAAGTGGTATTTCACTGATATGGAGTGCGTTAGCTGGACTCAACATCCTACTACTAGTCAAAATCAAGCGTTCACCGGAGGCTGAAAACCCCTTAATCAAACAGCTGCTTTGGGCCTCACTGATCGCGGTGCTCGCTGCCAATCTCTATTATGCGATCACCCTTCCTCCCATCACTACTATTGCTCATATTATCGCGCTTTTGGTGGGGATGGCCATTTATGGCGGGATCTTGTTGCTTCGTAGAGGGAAAAAATGATTTATGGATTTGCGGCGTATGTGGTTTTTGTAGCAGCAATTCGCAAACCGCTGCTACAAAAACAAATTGATCGATTATTCTTTGAGGATTTTAAAGCTTTGCGATTGACCATTGATGCTGGCCACTAGCAAATAGGTACCATTGGGATAGCTAGACAGATCAATGATCGTCTGCTGGGAACGCAAATGGGTAGCGTATAATTGCTGCCCCAGCGAAGAGAAAAGTTGCACTCTATCTTGATCGCTAAACGAAGTCAGTTTTGTCTGAAAAACCAGCTCAGAACGGGTAGGATTGGGATAAGCGATGGCTTGATAGGCAGGATCTAAGCTTGTAATACTTGTTGAAAGTATCCCACTATAACATTGGTTTGTAAAGGCGGTGCTCAGTTCGGTGCTGACAGTCAAAGTTGCAGTTGAGTCTTTACAGATGCATCTCCCATCATTGAAATTGTAGGTCATATAAGCCGCATCGGTTTCAAAGGCCTTAAATGTACATTGCTCAAATGTCAATGAATCGCTAGTGAGCATTTGAGACTGATGGCTCCAGTTGGTAAAAAGTGTATTACCGCCACTCCAATGATTGAGGCCCGCTTCTTGGTTGAAATCACAGGGCTTGAAGAATAGCAAATACAAAGTACCGGTTCCCCCCATTCCCACTCCGCCACCAATATTGACGGCGATCGTACCATCTCCTCTCAGATCCCCCACAAAGGAAAGAGAGCGAGAGAAGCGTTCATCATCTCCATCATCAAATTGCAGATTAAACCCACCCTCGATTTCGTCTATCTTCGTATAGGTTTTCACCGTCTTATCACTATTGAAGTACAGGATATAAGCATCGCCTAAACCTTGCTGATTGGCTCCGGTGATCAAATCTACAATCCCATCTCCATTGAGATCGCCTGCGGCGCACATGGCATGGCCAAATTGAGCGCCAAAGCTGCCATTAGGATTTACTACGGTGGTGAGCGTATCATTAAAGCCGTTTAGGCCTTCTGTTATTTTAAGCTTTGATACGACATTGTAATTGTTGGGATCAAGCGAAAGGAGCCAGATCGCGCCCTTGCCACCATCCGACATGAAGGCACCCACCGCCATTTCTTGGGTACCATCTCCGTCGATATCTCCTAGCATGGCTACTTCTCTCCCGCCAAACTGATCGTTATTGGCGAGGCCAGTACCAAAGCCCCCCGTGGTAGAACTAATGCTTACCGTACTATTGGCGATTACTTGGGAGTTGCTGTCAAAAAATAAGATCTCAATCGCACCACGGTTACTACCACCAAGATCTGACATAGGCTCGCAGGCCACTAAATCAATTCTACCGTCATTATTTATATCCCCTATCGCCGAAAGCCCCTGAGCATAAATATTCGCATTTTTCACAAAGCTTTTTACCGTTCCATCCGTGTTCAAATGAATAATAAATAATGCTCTATTAGAGCCTCCAGAGGCAGAGATTGCCACATCTGGAATATTATCATCATTATAATCTCCGATACCCGCTACTCCATAACCAAAGAAATTTCCTGCCGTTAAGGTTTCATTGAATCCCCCTTCCAGCATCGAGATTTTTTGATTGGCTTGCACCGTACCATCATGGTTCATAAACACAATGTAAGCGGCACCTGCATCGGTTGCTCCATCATCGTCTGAGCGAGCACCGATAATCATATCCAAGATACCATCGCCATTGACATCGCCGATTACATCATGGTCGCGACTAAAGCGATCTCCCGCATCTAAGTCTGCAAAAAATCCGCCGGAGCCTTCCTCTATCCTCACATAACCATCTGGCCCCCACTGGGTACTGACTTGGGCGGGGAGTGGTACGAGAAAAATTAATAATCCGGCAAGGCCGATTAGTTTACGATAACTCTTTTTCATTGTCCTCTTAAATTTGATATGATTTGATTATTTAGACCCAAGTCGATCACTATCCATTCCGACTATCAAAACATTTTTCAATGGGTAGCGGCGATTTGTTGGGAAACTGGGGTTTGGAAAGACTGCGGTTTGGAAAGACTGCTGTTTGCAAACCGCAGCTGATGATTGATCGATTATTTTTTGAGGATTTTAAAGCTTTGCGATTGCCCCTTGATACTGGCTACTAGCAAATAAGTGCCATTGGGATAGTTTGACAGATCGATGATGGTTTGTTGGGAGCGCAAATGAGT
>JBCAWW010000050.1:0-13082 GCA_038534415.1 Bacteroidota bacterium
AGCAGAAAGTGAGAACTAGCAAATAATCCATACTAGTACAGAAGCAGAAATTTTCGAGCAACCCAACGATCTTACTTTTGTCTCCGTAAAGCTTAGAAACTACCAGCATGCGCAGCTTTACTTTCATCGGCTTAATCGGGCTCATGACAGCCCAAAGTCTTTTTGCCCAAAATTGGCAGATTGTCAATTCTGATTGGCATTATCACTACGTACTTCACGAAGCCAACGGCGAGGAGACTTGGGAATATGATGCCTACACCATCCGTATCGATAGCCAGCAGCAGGACCAGCGCTTTTTGCACCCAATCATGGCTTTGACTGACTCTGGCCTGTATCGTAACCTGCCCTTATTCCTACAAAGACGCATCCAAAACCGCTCAGACGGTAGTGTTTGGTTTTCCGTCCCGGGCTCTTTGGTGATATTGCCGCCTCCGGCGAACGCTTGGTTGTTGGACAGTGCGGCAGGCGTCAGCGTGAATTCTGTCAATATGTTGGCGAGAGATGTATATGGTAGTATTGATTCTGTCCGCCAACTCATTCTTTCGACTGGCGACACCATTGAGCAGAGCAAAGCCCACGGGATTTTGCGTTACCCGAAGGGATATATCCAAAACCGCTACTACCGCCAGATCGGCATCAAGGGGCCCGATAAAGGCTTTCAATTTCCGCTTTACAGAGACTATTTTAATTATGCCATTGACGACAGCATCGAATTTGAAATCATAGATGAAGAAATCAACGGCTACTATCCTTATCGATTAGGCTATACTGATCGCACGACCACTACTGAGCGTTACATATTTTTGGATAGCCTCCATCTCCCCAATGGTCGGGTCCAATATCAAGTGCGCCAAAAATCACAAGAGCAGTACCTCCGCCTAGAGTATGACGAATCTAAGGGAGAGGACACAGTCGCCAATATGAGCCTCCCCATGCTGGACTCCACCTTCAATATGGTTTTTGACTTTCATCCACTCATTAGTTGGAAAGGACAAATGCTCCCTGATTTTGAAAATATTTATCCACACGAAGCGATTGAAGTTTACTTTGATACGATAGACGTCATTTTTAGCCCTTTTTCTTCGATTGCCAAAGTTTATTACAACCTAAACCCAGTTTGTGGAGAGAGCATCATCACACGTAATATCAGTTTTGAGTATGTGAGTACCCAGCCCAATCTTACTTCCTTGGAAGTAGATCTGCTGACGCCTAATTACTATCCATTCAGAATTTGGGATGGCAACATGAGTTGGGGAGTCGGCTTAGGTTATAGCAGGGGCGAGGCGACTAGAGATGTGGAGCAAATAAATCTTATGCCTCACAATAATCGTTTTTACCAAACAATGGAGGCTTTTGACCTCGGTGGGAAACAATGTGGGGATTTTACTCCTTTGCCTTTTGGCATAAAAGATACGATGCCACAAGACACCACCCCTCAGGATACCCTCTTCCCACCCCCCATCCCTGTCGAACTACCTGATTCCCTTTTTCCTTACCCCAATCCTGCACAGGACTATTTCAACATTGCCGCCGATCCTGATGGGCTAGCCATAGAACTCGCAATATTTGATCTTAGGGGCAAACAACATCTCTCCCAGAGACTAGTAGGAGACATCAGGCATGAAGTTTCTTTGACAGAAATTTTGCCAGGCAGCTATTTAGTCCGACTCTCAGTACCTCAGCGAAGAGATAAAGTATATTGGCATCGTCTACTCATAGTGGATTGAGAAAGCAGGGCGCTTCAAGAATTATCCGTAAATTCTGCTTCCTGAATCCAATCCTTGACCTATGCGACTAATTTTAGCTTCCGTTTTCGTCTTCTTTTTTAGCTTCGGCTTCGCCGAACCCTTACCCACCATCGAGTCCAAAACCGAAGGCATGCAGGCCTTTGAGGGCTATTTTCCTTTTTATTGGGAGGAAAGTACGGGCAAAATCTGGCTAGAAATCAATCGTTGGGATACGGAGTTTTTATATGTCAACTCTCTCGCCGCAGGCGTCGGCTCCAATGATATCGGTCTAGACCGAGGACAATTAGGTCGCGAGCGAGTGGTCTTTTTTGAGCGCATCGGTCCCAAGGTCCTGATGGTACAGCCCAATTACGACTATCGGGCGGTCAGCCAAAACGAAATGGAGCGTCGATCGGTGGCCGAAGCATTTGCGCGTTCCGTGCTAGCGGGCTTTAGCGTCGAAGCCGAAACCGAAGGCCGTGTGCTCGTCGATATGACCAACTTCCTCATGCGCGATGCCCACAATGTGATCGGTAGCCTGCGCCGCAACGGCCAAGGCAACTACAATCTCGATGCCAATCGCTCAGCCGTTTATCTGCCACGCACCAAAAACTTCCCTCAAAACAGTGAGTTTGAAGCCCTACTGACCTTTCAAGGCAATCCTGAGGGTAGATATATTCGTTCGGTAGTGCCGAGTCCTGAAGCCATCACCGTCCGTCAACACCATTCCTTTGTCCAACTCCCAGACGCCAACTATCAGCCACGGGTCTTTGATCCTCGCTCGGGTTATATCTCGATTAGCTATCAAGATTATGCTACGCCTATCGACCAGTCTCTGACCAAGCGATTTATTACGCGTCATCGACTAGAGAAAAAAAATCCCAAGGCTAGAGTCAGTGAGGCAGTCGAACCAATCGTCTATTATCTAGATCCAGGAGCACCAGAACCCGTAAAATCTGCTTTGCTAGAGGGCGCTCGCTGGTGGAACCAAGCTTTTGAAGCCGCTGGTTTTAAAGACGCCTTTCAAGTCAAAGTTTTACCCGAAGACGCTGATCCCCTCGATGTTCGCTACAATGTTATCCAATGGGTACACCGCTCTACTCGCGGCTGGTCTTATGGAGGCTCTGTGATTGATCCTCGTACTGGCGAAATCATCAAAGGACACGTTTCCTTGGGTTCTTTGCGCGTGAGACAAGATTTCTTGATCGCCCAAGGTTTGATTGGTCCTTACGAATCCGGCAAAAAACCTTCTGCCAAGATGCTCGAAATGGCGCTGGCGCGCCTACGTCAGCTTTCGGCTCATGAGGTTGGCCACACGATCGGTTTGGTACATAACTATGCCGCTAGCGTCAACGATCGCGCCTCGGTCATGGATTATCCGCATCCTTATATCACCCTAGACGACAATGGCAAGATGGACTTTAGTGAAGCTTATGATGTAGGGATTGGAGATTGGGATAAGCGAGCGATTATCTATGGTTATCAGGATTTTCCTTCGGGAACCGATGAGTCAGAAGCTTTGCAAGAGATCATCCAAGAGACCATAGAAGCTGGTTTGCTTTTTATCACCGATTATGATGCTCGCGCCCGTGGTGGTGCTCACCCCATTGCGCATCTTTGGGACAATGGCAAAACGCCCCACGAAGAACTGAATCGGGTCCTCGCCCTGCGCAAAAAGGCCCTAGAAAACTTTGGCGAGCATATGATACCCGAAGGCATGCCGATGGCAATGCTAGAAGATGTACTAGTACCGGTTTATTTTGCTCATCGCTATCAAGTCGAGGCAGCAGTAAAAGTGGTAGGGGGGGTCCGCTATACCTATGCCGTCCGTGGAGATGGTCAAACCCCCATTGAAATGATTCCCAAAGTGGAGCAAGAAGCTGCACTCAGGAGTATCTTAGCCACCATAGAACCGGCAAGTTTAGCCATCCCCGAACATATCTTAGAGATTATTCCGCCACGCCCGCCGGGTTTTTGGCGTGGACGCGAGCATTTCAAACCCGCTACCGGCTTTACCATAGATCCGATAGCAGCGGCTGAGGCCAATCTAGATCATTCTCTTGGCTTACTGCTCAATCCTCAACGCATGGCGCGTTTGGTAGAATTTGAAGCTAGAGTAGAAGCGTCTCTGACTTTAAGAAATGTGCTCAATGCCCTCAGTACAAAAGCTTGGGAAAAGAAAGCTGAAAGCTTAATGGATGAGTCTTTGCGCCAAGTCGTGCAAAAGAGCCTCATTCAGCATTTGATCCAATTGGCCGCGAATCCAGCTAGCACCGAGCAGGTCAAAGCGGAAGCCCGCCAAGAATTAAAGCAAATCAGGATAAGACTGGACTTTGTGGGAGAACCTCTGCTCAACCTGCCAAGCGCCCAATTGGCCCATCGAAATTACTGCCAATTCATGATCAGTGAATTCTTTGCCCATCCAGAACGAGTAAAACTCACCCCTGCACCTAAGATGCCTGATGGGTCGCCGATTGGGTGTTATTAGGTAGGATTTTACCGCTTCGCGGAACGCTTATTCATGATGGCGGCGCACATCTGATTTTATGCAATGATATCATTTGTGGCGACGGAAAGTGTTCCGTCGCTACTACTGCTCTCTCCTAAACACCTCTGCCCAGCTATAGCCTTGGCTTTGGGTCCAGATCTTGAGGCTATCGTTGATGGCCTGCTCGTAGCGAAGGCCCGGATACATAAAACCTGCCAAATCAACCTCAGCGCGTGGATCACCTGAGAGCCGCAAGGGGTAGAAGCGTTCGGTGAAACCGTATCGAGGATCTTTCAGTGCATAATAGAGCGGAAAGCCCGCAAAAACACTATCTACTGGTTGAGCCTCTTGAATGATAAAATCAACCGCTGCCTGTTGGACCTCCAGCAAAGTCCGATAATTGATATCTGTATCGTAGCGAAATTCTTCGCCTTGGTGATGGGGGATAAAAGCCAAGGGAATCACAAAAATCCCAATGCTCAGGTAGCGCCAAGCCTTGCCCAATAGGAAGAGTTCACGAATAGCGGCCCCTAAGCCTAGCACCAAAACTGGCAAAAGACTCAGCAAATAGCGATCCATATAAAAGTTGATCACCGTAAAAGCCATCATGCCCAACAAAAAGATGCCACTGAGCTGAAACCAAGGGTGGATCTCCTGCGGATGAACGCTCCGTTTGCGCCACAAAAAGGCGACTAAACCGATGCCAAGCCCTATCTGAATGGCCCAACGACCTTGATATTCGAGGATAAAATTCCAGAGTTTGACAAACTTGCCCTGCATCTCTACCCAATCAAAGGAGATAAATCCAGTATGGTAAGGGAAGAAAAACCAGCCGTTTTGAAAGCGCTGGATGATCAAAAATAAGGCAAAGCCAATCAAAGGTGCCAAACTGATTAGACTCATTTTCCAGCGTTCGGCGGAGCCGAACAACAAACTATAAGTCAAGCAGGCCATGACCATCACCAAAGCAGACTCCTTGGTCAAAACCGCCAAGGAACCCCAAATGATATAGGCCCACCAATGCTTTTGATGAAAACTATAAAGTCCCCAGAGCATCAAGCCTCCCAATAGCATTTCTGGCAGTACCAGATGCGCCTGCGCAAAGAAAAAGGGCATCATCAAGACCGCAATCCCGGCGATCGCTCCAGCGGCTTTGTGCAAGAGCTGGTAGCCAATCCACCAAGTCGTCCACGCCACCCAAAGGGTAATCAGTAAGGCAAAGAAATGGATTTTGACGATGGAGTAACCGACGAGCTTGGTCCAAGTCGCAAACAAAAAGTAAAAAAACAAGGGATGCCCCCTCGACAAGTCTGGTGGCAGGGCAGAAGGCAATAGCCCGATCCCTTCATCAAACATCGCCAAGACTCCCGGACCATAGACGCCCAATTCGTCCCAAAAAAATGGTAGCGAAAGATCTGCCCATTTCGCGATCACAAATAAGATCGAGGCAATGCCCATCAAAATGGGGGACCAAGGGATTTTTTGCAGCGATTGCATGCCCTAAATAAGAGCGAGAAACGCTAAATGAAAAATAGATGAGCAAATATTTCATGTAGCGACACCTATTTTTGCCCAAATGTATGGGACAGAAGCTAAATAAAACTTACAAAGCCGGGGTAATTATTTTTCTCCAATCTTCAACAAAATCACTACCCAATAGGGGAAAGTTGCCCACTTAGGTGTCTATTTTTTGAGAAGATGTAACAAAAGCGGTGTAATGCATTACTAATAGTGTAAGTTTTTTTCCTGCTTGAACCAGCTTTTTTGCAACGAGCTCCGTCTACTTTTATACAACAAACACACCACGATGAAATCTTATCTATTAATTCCTCTTTTGCTCTTCGGCATGCTCGGGGCTGGATTTGTGTCCAAAGCCCCCCTCAAACGCCCTACTCAGATCATGTTTGTCGGTACTCATTACCTTCCGGCAGATATATTGAGACAGAGTCGTCAACGTGAAATGCAGGCGGTTGTCAATGCGCTGATGCCTTTTGGGGCTGACCAGGTTTTGCTACCCGTCGGGATGCGTTCTCGCGAAGCGGATGTACTCAATGAGCGTCTCCAAGCTTATGTAGCAAGCAATCAACCGCTCAATCGCTCGGTTGAAGAACAATTAGGGCTACGCCTTGCCGCAAGTTTACAGCATGAAGATGTTTCTGGCTTTATGCAAAATGAGAGCTTTCGCCTCAACCCTCAATCTGGCGATATCGCCAACTTTCAGGCGAGTGCCCGTGCCCTTGAAATCGACAAGCAGGCGCAAATCAAGCAGGGCAGCGTTATCAATTACCTTAGCTACCTCAACCATCCTCGCAATCTCCAGCGCGAACATAGTGTCTATGTGCAAAGCTTGAGTCGGATTGGCTTAGGAGAGGATTATGCAGGAGCTGATTTATTGGGAGACTGGTATGCCTATCACGTCCGGATGTTTGCCAATCTTACGGAGCTTACCGCTAGCGCGGAACGCGTAGTCGTGATCGTTGATTCGCGTCATATCCCGATCTTACAAGAATTGATCGATGCGGACCCCGCCTATGAAAGCGTTTCCGTAGAGGACTTTTTGCTGGCAAAATAAAGCTCATAAACCAATAGAGTAGCTACCGGCAGATACTCAAGCCATAAAATCCAATTGCTTTCGACGACTGTTGGAGGATTGCGATAAGCAAAATAAGTAAGTGGTACCAAAGCCGACCAGAGAATCGGAAAACGGAGCCGGGTCAAAGACCCAAAAGCAACTAAAGTACTGACATACCAAGGGTGGACAATCGAAGCCCCCGCAAGGTAGATCATATAAATCCATACGATACTGCTTGGCATATTTTGCCAGGCAGTTTTGCGTTCGGCGAAGGCGTAAGCCAAAATCGAAAGCAGCACCAATATCGAGAGCGTCGGACCCGCTTGGCGGATGATATTGAAATCCACAAACCAATATCCTATACCACGGATCAGATACCAGATTGAGGCATTAAACTCAAAGACATTGACGTAGAGACCAATGCTCTCTTGGATGTGCACAAAGGTGTTCCAATCCATGATCGGCAAAAACATCAGTAGCGTCCAGAGGCCCACCAAGGAGCCGTAGAGGATGGCCTTGCCCCAACCCAGACGTCGGATCAAGAGCGGCAGTACGATCAAGGGTAGCAGCTTACTCGCCACTGCCAGGGCCAAAGCCGTAGTCGAAAGCCACACTCGATTTTGATCCAGCCAATAGACCGTCAGCAAAAGGAAGAAGATCATCAAGGCTTCGAAGTGTAGATTGCCCGTCAGCTCGATGATGACAAAAGGATTGAGCGCATAAAGCAAGCACCATTTGAGTGGCTTTTGCCAGCGACGAAGCAAACGATAGATCAGCCACAAACTTCCCAGCTCGGCGGCAAAGACAAATAGCTTCATCACCACCACCGCTCCATAAATCGAATCGGGAGAGAGGCTAGCCCCAACATAAAAGATAAACTGCAGTACGGGCGGATAGATGGTGAAGTATTCGGGGGAGTTAAGGCCCGCAAATAATTCGCTACGTAAACCTAGAGACTCTGCCAGCGCAGGATCAGCCATATAGGTTGCGGGTAGTTCTAAAAAGGGATTTTCGCCCGCGCCAAGGAGGGTACCGTCCCAGATAAAGCGAAAATAGTCGTCCGAAAGCAGCGGCAAGGCAAAGACCGCAAGCAATCGAAAAATAACCGCCACAGAGGCATAAACCGATAATTCTCGATTCGTGAATTGAGAATCCGTTTTGCAAAAGCCCCAAAACAGCAAAAACAAGGCCCCCCATTGAGCGATCAACAGTCCAAACTCTGCCCTCGGAGTGAAGTACAATACGCCCACGTACAAAGCCGCTGAAGCGATAGAAAGCAAAATCGTTTTGGAAAGGGCATTCATTGCTTGGGACTATCTATTTTTTATGCTTGCCCGGCGGAGCAAGCTTGAGGGTGAGCGTGAAGATGGGTACCGCTGCGCGGAACTTTTGTCCTCATCAATACATTTCTTTAACTACTCCTTTGATGAGCTCTACTTCTTCTATATAACTGCTAAAATCTTCGAGACTAGGGATGCCCTTGGCGAGCTCAGCTTCTAGCAAATCTTTTTGCCAAGGCATGGCGACAAACATCTGACCATCGCGCAATGCAATGGCGAGATCGGGCGCTTCGCTCGCTTGCAGCTTGAGGAGATGCGTTCGCATAGCGGGAATCAAAATATGCTCCAACTCTAGGCCCGGACTAGTATAAATCTCAAAGACCTGATCAAAAGCAGCATCACCGCTCGTCCTGATCTCTCGGCCTAGCTTCATCGCCTTTTTAAAGGCTTTGCGCCATTTGCTTTGTCGCGCTTGGATGATGATCGAACCTTTGAAATCCACATGGAAGCCCAAGTGAAAATATAAGCCTCTAAATACGCTCACTAGCTTGTCTGCCTCATCACCAAAATCATCACCACCACCAAAGATCGCATACAATGCTTCCTCCGCAACGTCTCCCATAAACTCCTTCATCCCATACTTTTTCTTTTTGAGATTGAGCTCGGAGAAGCGCATGCCTATGCCGTTGATTTTACCTTCAAAGTAGTCCTCTCCATAGATCGCGTCGAGCTTAGGACCAAATAATCCAGAGAAGATGATGGCTTCGTCCTTGATTTTTTCGTTGGGCTTGTAGCTAAACTCGGGGTAGAGCTCGCTCATCAGTGCGGGTAGCAACTCTAGTTTGAAGCGTTCCGCGAAGCGGCCCTCTGGATCTTTAAAAATCCAATTGTGTAAGATGATCTCGAGGATAAACAATGCTCCTGCCACAATGATAAAGGGCAGAAACACCGGCATCAAAAAAGGCAGAAGAGAGGCAATCACCAACAAGACGGCACCCGCTATATAAGCGATGCGAAAGGGCTTAGTGATCCCTCGGTATATTTTGAACTTTCGGTATTGGGTTTTGCGGTACTTTTCAAACTCAGTCAGTTTTTCGCTGAGAAACTGTGATTGGGCGTCAGTCATGAATTAGCGATACTGAAAGCTAGCTACCAATTGGTAGAAAAGTGGCTTATTCATCTCAAAGTCAGACTTTTCGGCACAAGTCAAGGCAAATCCCAAAAAGTACTCATCATTATAAGGCAGATAAGCGTAAGCGATATACTTGCCTGGATCCAGATCATCCTCTGCGCCCGGATTGGTGTATTCTTTGGAGATAGCCTCCACTTTACTGGCCGTCATGATGCTTTGTTGATCGGTAAGGACTGCTCCTGATTTACGATTGAGATGTGTATCGTCCAACCACATATAGATCGAGTCCATGGTGCTGGTATAAGGCATCGTCCGGCGGATGTATTGGACGGCAGTATATGGATTGGTCAGGCTTAGATCACGGCCATTGCGTACATAAGTGATAAAGTTGCCTACGTTTTCATTGTAGTTATCTGGCTTGAGCCAGGGGGTTTGCAGATTGGTCATGGGGTACCATTGCTCGGTGTACTGCAATTGAAAACGCATGGTGTAAGCCTCAAACCAATTGGTATAGTTGGGTCCGGCATAGACATAAGGAAACATATTGGGGTCTCCCATGAGGCCTTCGGCGATCGCTTTGCGGGTTTCTTCGGAAGTTCCTTCAGGAATGCCTAGTTCTACTGAACCCGTTGCTTGGGTAGCATCAGTGGCGGCAGAGCTCTGCTCTGAAGAGGATTTACAAGCACTAAAAGCGATTACACTCGCACAGATTAGATATAGCAATCGTGTTTTCATAATCTGTAAATTCGGAATCTTTTGGCAAAAAGGCTAAAAGACTTGTCGAATTATTGGAGGGGAGAATTGTTGAGTTTATAGTTCCGCTCTCTTATCCTAACAAATCTGCCAGACTCCGCTTGACCTGTCCAAGATAACTGCCGCCAAACAGATTGACGTGCACCATGAGCGGATAAAGATTGCAGAGTGGAATACGGTCTTCCCAGTCTTCGTCTAGGGGATACACCTCATCATAAGCTTCGTAAAAGCTTTCGGGTTGGCTATCAAACATAGTCATGAAGGCGAGTTCCATCTCTCGATGACCATAATAAACCGCCGGATCGATCAGGACAGCTTCGCCACTGACGCCTGTCATCAGATTGCCTCCCCACAGATCGCCATGTAGCAGTACGGGGGCTTCTTCTGGAAATAAAATCGGCAGGCGCTCATACAATTGATCGAACTGATGCATAGTGGCGGCATCAATTTGGCCTTTGCGCTCGGCCATTTCGACCATCGGTCGGAGGCGGCAATCTCTAAAAAACTCTACCCAGCGACCTTTTTGAGTATTGATCTGCGGCAGAGCGCCGATATAATTGTCATACTTCAAGCCAAAAGCTTCTCCTCGCTGCTGGTGCAGTTTGCCCAAACCATGTCCCAACTCCTCCCAAAACTTTGGCGTTCGGGCACCGCTCTCGACAAACTCCAGGATCAAATAAGCATACTCTCCTACCTGGCCATGCCGGATCACTTTGGGTATGCGGAGCGCCTTCGCCGAACGCAAGAGCGCTAGGCCTTTGGCCTCGACTTCAAAATTATGCGCCTGACTGGCTTGATTGTATTTGATAAAAAATACGCCCTGACTGGTATCCATCCGTTGGGCATGATGGATACAGCCTCCCCCTAGCGGGTGAACGCTCAAAATCTGGCATTGCAGCCATTCAGAAACTTCTTGCTGTATTTCGGGAGGCAGGCTCATTTAGGAATACGAAAAAAATAAGGGGTCAATTTGGCGCAATGGTTTTGCGACAGAGCAAGGAAGGAAAAGCGAGTTTGGCGAGCCAAATGAGCATTTATTCTGACGCTGGGCTGGGGCAAAACGACATATTATTTTTTGAGTCTTCCTTATTCGGAGATCCATTCGACCTTGTCTTGCCAAGGGTTTTCGCGTTTGCCCGTAGGCCAAGCCCCTTCTTTGGGCATGCCCAGCATAAAAAAGCCCAAACATTGGTCTTCTTCCCCTAGTCCCAAAAAATCTTTCATGCTCTGATGATAGGTCATACCACCGCTACTCCAATAGCCAGCGATCCCCAAAGCGGTCGCAGTCAGCCAGAGGTTTTCTACCGCACAAGCTACAGCCTCTACCTCTTCGATTACGGGAATTTTGGGCTTGTGCCCACGCTTCATGCAGAGTGCAATGATGTGAGAGCATTGCGTAGCGCGTAGCTTGAGCTTGTCATATTTCTGAGGCTTGAATTTGTCCTCATCCATATGCTCACGGTATAGTTTAGCATGCACCTCACCAAAACGAGCCAAGGCATCGCCATGAAATACCTTGAATAACCAGGGTTCTGTACGACCGTGACTCGGCGCCCAATGCGCATTTTCGAGCAACAACTCGATCTGTTCACGCGGGATCACCTCATCGGTGTATTGAGGTGGGAATATAGAGCGTCGTTGACGGATCAAACGACTGATTTCATCTAAGGGAAAAGAAGCAGGGGTGTCGGATTGGGGAGCCTTTTTGGCATCGCTAATCTCAAGAGATTCGTCGGCTTTACGCCTCACGATTTTGGCCATAAGTAAGAATTATTTGCTGCAAAGGTACAAAAAATGGGCGTTTGCAAGATTTATCCAAGCATTTGCAAGCTGAGTGCAAGGCCCACTGGGGCTATTCTCCCCAATTTTATGCCACAACCAATTAGCACAATTATTTCAACGATTAATTGCCTTTAACATGAAAATCCGATTAAAACTTTTTCTCTTGCTCAGCATACTAGCTTATAGCCCGCTACTCAACTTTGCCCAAGAGCAAGACAATGTTCCTACAGCACCCCTTAATTCCCTCCCCAAAGCCGCCATCCTCAATGTAGATGCTTCCGGCCTCGTCGAAGATCCCGCTATGCTTGGCAATCTCCTCCGCCTCGAGCTACAAAAGCTCAAGCGCTATCAAGTCATGGACAAATATGATATGGAGGACCTGCTCGCCAATACCGAACTCAATATGATGAACTGCTATAGCACGCGCTGCCTTTTAGAGGCTGGCCAAGTCCTAGAGGTAGATAAGATGATCACCGGCAATGCCGAACGCTTTATGGACAAGATCATCATCACCATCAAGATCGTCGATGTCAAAACCGGCTTGATCGAAGCCGCTGAGGTAGGGGAGTACCTCAATATGGAGGACGAGCTACAAAATATGCTCATGCTTTCGCTCAATGACTTGCTCGAAATCGAAAATGATCCTCTCATCGTCAACAATCTTGCCTTCTATGACATTTTACAGACGCCTCGCTCTTCCCGCATCATCAACAATGGCCCGCGCATTGGTTTTGCCTATATCGGGGGCGGCACTGCCGAACGCTTACAAGCGCCCTTGGATCAAGGAGGCTATGACGCCCTACCGATGGTCAGTCAGCTAGGCTTTCAGTACGAAATCCAGTATATGAGTGCCGGTAATTTTCAGGCCTTGATCGAGACGATCGGCCTAGTAGGTGGCTTAGAGCAATCTATGTTCATCCCTAGCGTCGTCATCCTCAATGGTTTTCGCGAAAATAAATATGGCTTCGAGATCGGCTTTGGGCCTTCTATTTCGGTCCGTAATGTCGCGCAAGGCTACTATGATGAAACTGGGATGTGGAGATTGGCAAACGATTATGATTTTTCTCAAGGGCCCAATCCTTTTCCCCTCATCGAGCAGCTCGACAGTCGCGGCGATGCGGAGTTTTATACTCGCTGGATCTGGGCTGTAGGCAAGACTTTCCGCTCTGGCCACCTCAATATTCCCGTCAATGTTTATGCTTCTACCCTCCGCCGTGATTGGCAGGTCGGCATGTCCGTTGGTTTTAATATTCAGAAAAATCGCAGGACGAATTAGGTTAGAAAAGACTATCCCTCCCACTATTTCCTCAATGAGGAAAAGGGGAGGAATAGAAAAATCAAGAGAGAG
>JBCAWW010000051.1:0-13072 GCA_038534415.1 Bacteroidota bacterium
ATAAGTCTAAGTATTATATGAAAGCATTTGCTCAATTTCTTTTTATCCTTTGCCTCTTTGGATTTATCGCCTGCGAAGAGGAACCCCTTGAACCTCAGTGTGATGGCTCCTTACAAGTCGATGTCGTCTCCCAAGCTGATAGCGATTGTAGCCAAGACGTAGGGCAAATTGAGCTGCGCGCTATAGGTGGAGATGGAAGCTATCAATTCAAATTGGATGGGGGAAGCTTCCAGACTGAGGCTTCTTTTGAGGGAGTAGCCTCTGGCGAACACCTCGTCACGGTCCAAGACGGGATGGAGTGTACCGCTACTGTGAGCGTTACGCTTAAGTCAGGTGTTATCTTTGATGATATCCAGCCGATTATCTCAGCCAATTGCGCTACCAGTGGTTGCCACGATGGTACGACCAATCAAGTTGACCTCAGACCTGCCGCCAATATTAAAAGCCGAGCAAGCAGCATCAAAGCATTGACGGAGGATAAATCTATGCCACCAGATACTGCTGCTAACTCGCTTTCAGATAGCCAAATACAGTTGATCGGCTGCTGGGTAGATGATGGCGCGAATTGAGCAGATATTGAGTATTGAAACAAAAGTATTTAGTACAAAGGCGCTTGGAAATCTGACTTCATGCGCCTTTATGGCCGTTTTTATCTATCTCCGAAATACTACTTAATACTATTGGCTGACTAGCGCTTCTGCTTTGGGGGTGTATTCAATCTCTGATTTGATGGTCTCTTCTATTTCTGCAAAGAGCTCACTGAAATCACGATCCTTAGGATCAAGAGCAGGGTGAAACTTCCAGCTCAATCGATCGCCAAGGCTAAGTGGGTAGTTGCCATGTTGGACAATACGCCAAGTATTGTTGATCGTCACCGGCACTACTAAGGAAGAAGGCGCATATTTGAGCAGGGTTTTTAGACCTTTAGGAGAAAACTTCTTGGGGGCTCCATCTCTGCTGCGGGTGCCTTCGGGAAAGATCACCGCCGCATAATTATTTTTCTCAATGTATTGCGCAAACTCCTTGAGGGCGGGAATTGCCTGCCGTGGGTTTTTACGGTCTATGACAGCATTGCCCCCATTGCGGAGATTGTATGAGATGCTAGGGACGCCCTTGGCTAGTTCAATCTTGGCGACAAATTTGACGTGATGCTTGCGAAAAAACCAAAAGAAAGGAGGTATATCGTAAAGACTTTGATGATTGGCGACAAATATGATCGGACGATCTGTAGGCAGTTTTTCCCCTAAGTCAAACTTACTAGTAGTGCCTAGTAAGAGAGAGCTATAGGTAAGCCCAAAGTTGAGATAATCAACCATCTTCTTTTGACCCTTATAGCCAAGCAAAGCCATAGCTAAGCGTTGCAATACGTCAAACACCAACAATAGTAGAAGGAAGACCACTATATGAATTGGAGAAATGATATAAGCGAGCAATTTCTTCATGGGGCGAAAATTACAGCTTTTCTTAGGATTGGGAAAATAATTGCATGTATTGCTGCTGACTAATTTTGTGCCAAACGGACTTCTGTAGGGCGGCAGACACTTCTTCGCCATATAATATTTATTTTGGCCTTATCATCTAAAAGGAATCAACTAAGATGCAAAGTGCCTACGATCGATTAGAAGGATTTATCCACCATGCCGTTCAATATATTGCTATGATAGGCCAGGCCTATACGCCCCCTCAAGCAGACGATAGTCATACCAATATGTGCTGGGATATCGAAAAAAAGGCTTATACAGGACATCCGGTGCAGGGACCAAAGGACTTTATTCCAGCCTTTTATCCAGAAGATTTTAGTCTTGCGCTCCTTGATATTAAAGGGCAAACCTTAGTCAGTATCAAGCTGAGTGAATTGAGTTTTGAAGCAGGTCTATCTTGCCTGCGACAAAGACTTGCTGCGATGGGCTATGAAGGAGACAAGTTGCAGCGAATCAATCATTATGAGATTCCCCCTGAGCCCTTGGCAAGCACCCTGAAGTTTGAGCTGCCCGTCCCAGAGCTAGTCGCAAAATGGATTTATCAACGATCAGAAGCCCAAAAAGCAATAGAAGCGATTGCCCAAGCTTCAAACTTTAAAAGTAGTGTGCAAACTTGGCCGCATCACTTTGATGCGGGTATATACGAACTGCTGGAAATCCCGAATGCTGATGGCGGCCATGGTTTAGGCTTAGGTTGGGCGGTTAAAGATTCTGTGGCTAATGAAGCCTACTTCTATGTCTATCTCTGGCAGGAAAAAGGAGCAATCGATTATGCAAACCTAGCCCCGCTCAGTGTCGGCCATTGGGCGGATGGGGATTGGAAGGGCGCCTATTTGGGAGCGAGTGAAGCGTTCCCCAAGGGGGGCGAAAACATACAAGAGCCGATCCGTAGATTCCTGACCGAAGCGAAGCAGGCGCTATTAGAAGCAATTTAATCTAAGCTTTGCAATCTTTTCCGTAAATTTAATTCTGCTAAAGATTTCTAAGCATTAACGCCTATGTTATTCCATTTCCCGAGTCTTGCTGATGCGAGGCTACGGTACATTCTTGTGCTAAGCCTGATCTTTTGTTCCATTAATCTAAG
Organism: Bacteroidota bacterium; assembly: GCA_038534415.1. Lineage (GTDB taxonomy): Bacteria > Bacteroidota > Bacteroidia > J057 > J057 > JBCAWW01. Next base: position 2,566 of record JBCAWW010000051.1, read on the forward strand.
GGGACAATTTGCCCTCAACGGCAATGCAGTATCGCTAGGCAATGACTGCTTTCGATTGACACAGGCTTCCAACTTTCAAAATGGGAGTGTTTGGTACCTTAACCAAGTAAACGTTGGGCAATCTTTTGACCTTATTTTTGAAGTCAATCTAGGATGCCAGGATGGTAATGGCGCCGATGGAATTGCCTTTGTGCTACAGCAAGTAAGTACAAACGTGGGCTCCGCTGGGGGTGGATTGGGCTATGCTGGCATTCAGCCCTCAATCGCAATTGAGTTGGATACTTGGCAAAATAATGAGTCTAATGATCCTTTTACGGACCATATGGCCATCATGCGCAATGGCACCACCAATCACAATTCTTTTAATAATCTCGCAGGCCCTGTAAATATCTCCGCCGCCTCCGGCAATGTAGAGGACTGCAACTTTCATGATTTTCGCGTTACCTGGAATGCTGACTCTCTGATCATGCGAGTCTATTTTGATTGCGAATTGCGCCTGACCTACAATGGCAATCTGATCCAGTCTACTTTTGGTAACAATACCCAAGTATTTTGGGGCTTTACGGGAGCTACGGGTGGATTTAATAATGAACAGCAGTTTTGTCTCGATTTTATCTCCTTTACTGAGGCCTTACGAGATACCGCCATTTGTCCCAATACGACTGTGCAATTAGATGCGGGAGCAGGAGATACCTACCAATGGTCTCCGGCTACCGGTTTGAGTGATCCACAAATCAGAAACCCCATCGCTCAGCCTGGTACTTATACCGTCGAAGTAGTGGATGCTTGTGTCGAACGATTTGATACGGTGACGATAAGCGTCAGACCACCATTGAGTAATGTACTGCCCAATCAATTGATTTTGTGTCCGGGCGATAGTGTGAGTATCAATGCCAGTACAGCCGATGCCACTTATCTCTGGGCCGACGGTAGTACGGATTCTATTTTGACCGTTGGACAAACCGGTACCTATGCCGTATCTATTTTTGGCCCTTGTGATACCTTGATAGATAGTGTGCAAGTGATTACGCCCGCAGACCCCCTAGTATCTTTTCAAGATGTAAGTTGTGCTGGAGCCGCCGATGGGAGCGTACAAATCTTTTATAATGGTATGGGTCCCTATATCTATAGCTTTTTTGATAATGCGGGTAACATTGTGGGAAGCTTCGGTTCCAGTAGTGCTCAAAATAATTTTAACGATTTTTTTCCTCCCGGTTCCTATACGCTTACCATCCTCGATGGGCATCACTGTATTCGGGTAGATTCGTTCACGATCCAAGAGCCTCAGCCGCTGCAACTCCAATTACAGCAGCAGCAAAATATCCCCTGTGGTGGCGCAGCGACGGGTAGTATATCGCTACTCGCCAACGGTGGTACCCCTAATTATCAGTATTCAGTGGGGGGAGCCTTTCAGGCGAACGCTAATTTTAACAACCTCTTAGCGGGTACTTATCAAGTCATCGTACGAGATGCCAATAGTTGTGAAGATACCATCAGTGTGACGCTGACCGAAAATCCGCCGCTCAGTGCGCTGGTAGACAGTATTGCTACGGTTTCCTGTGCCGGAGGCAATGACGGTAGCGTTCGCCTAGGCGGAACCGGAGGACTCGGGAGCGCTTATACCTACTCACTAGATGGCATCACTTATCAAGCCGCAATAGATTTCGCTGGACTTAGCGCCGGCAATTATACGGCTTTTGTGCAAGATAGTGTGGGCTGTGTGAGCAGTGTGCCCTTTAGCATTTCGGAGGCAGCACCGCTGATCTTTAGCCCTATTTTGACGGATGAGATTGATTGCTTTGGCAATGCCAATGCCGCCTTTTTTGTGCAAGCCAGTGGGGGAGTTGGGCCGTATCAATATGCTTTGCAGAACGCTCCCCTCACCACCGATAGTAGCTTTAGCAATCTCGGAGCAGGCACTTATCTCGTTACAGTTGAGGATGCTAATGCTTGTGTTACGACCGCCAACTTTACGATTTCTGAGCCCAATCTACTACAACTCGCTACCGATAATGTGCAAATGGTAGATTGCTACCAAAATGCGACGGGCAGTGTCGATCTCGGTGCCATTGGAGGGACCAACCCTTATCAATATACATTGGCCGGTCAGGCCTTCGGGAGTAGCGATTTGTTTGGGGGACTCCCTGCGGGGAACTATTTGTTTGTGGTGCAGGACACAAATCTCTGTCTAGACAGTTTGACGATTACGATCAGCGAACCAGATAGCCTTGCGGCAGCCGTCATCAATCGCGTGGATGTCGATTGCTTTGGTACTCCTTCTGGCCAATTAGAAGTGCAAGGCAGCGGCGGTACTTTGCCTTATCAATTCTCGATCAACAATAATCCTTTCCAAAATACAGGTCTATTTACCGGTCTCTTTGCGGGCTTTTACAATCTTGCGATCACCGATGCCAATGGCTGCGATGCAAGCGTAGACACCATTTTGACCACTCCCACAGGCTTGGCCATAGGGATCTTACAGCAGCAAAATATTGACTGTTTTGGCAATAACAACGGTGCCTTAAGCTTTCAGGCGGTGGGCGGGACTGCGCCCTATCGATATACCACAGATGGTGTCAACTTTACGCCTTTGACCCAAAATCTCAATAATCTCCCGCCGGGAGCCGATACACTCTTCGCTTATGATGCCAATGACTGTATCGTCCCTATACCTTATCTGATTACGGAGCCACCGGCCATTGCTTTTCAAATAGATAGCCTCGTCAATATCAACTGCTTTGGCGATAGCACGGGACTGATCCGTTTGCAAGCAAATGGGGGCGTCACACCATATCAGTTTCAACTCAATGGAGGAGGCTTGCAAAATGACTCGCTTTTTACAGGCCTTGGGGCCGGGATTTATCAGCTGATCGTGCAAGATGATAGTGCTTGTATGGCTACCATTGATACGGTACTGACGCAATCAGATCTATTGGTTTTACAGGCAGATTCGGTGGTGATGGTAGACTGTTGGGGCAATAATACCGGCTTGGTGCAATTGGGCATCATGGGGGGCGTGGGACCCTTTCAAAGCCAGATAGATACCTTTGCCTTTGGCAACACGCTGAGCTATCCAAATCTAGTCGCAGGCGATTATCAGTTTGTGGTGCTTGATAGCTTTAATTGTAGCGATAGCATCAGCCTTAGCATTACACAGCCTGATACGCTGATATTGAGTGTGCAAGACAATCGTTCGGTCCTTTGTTTTGGAGATAGTACAGGCTCCATTACTTTATCTACGCAGGGCGGAACGCAGCCTTATCTTTTTCAGAATAATGGAGGGATGAGTCAGGCAGATTCACTTTTTGAGCTGTTGAGTGTGGGTGTTTATACCTTCAGTATAACGGATAGTCAAGGCTGCATAGCGCAAGTGATCGATTCGGTTGCGGAGCCACCTTTGCTAGAGGTGATTCCCTTATTGACGGATGTGCGGTGCTATGAAGAAGGCAATGGCTCGATTGAGTTGCAGACGACGGGGGGGATTTTGCCTTACGCTTACAGTCTCGATGGAAGCGTTCCGCAAGGCGGTAACCAATATAGCCCCCTAGTGCCCGGGGCTTATGATATCGTCGTAACGGACTCCAATAATTGTAGCGTTTTGCTCAGCAGCCTGCTCATCAGCCAACCCGATAGTTTGATCGTAAGCTTAAGCGGGCAAGATATTAGCTGTTTTGCGGGCTCAGATGGCCAAATCGAAGCCAACATCAGCGGCGGTAATGGAGGCAATACCATTGTCTGGAATGACCCTCTATTGCCTGCTAGCCCCAATATTGACAGTTTGATGGCCGGAACTTATCTCATTGAGGTAAGCGATAGTTTGGGCTGTGTCGATACGAGTAGTTTGACTTTGACGCAACCCGATACTTTGGTGATGGCTCAAGGAGAGATAGTGGAGGCCTTTTGCGATTGGGAAAATGGAGCTGCGAGCGTGATGAGCATCGGCGGCACTCAGCCTTATGTTTACGAATGGTCGGGACTGCCCAATGAGACCAGCGATCAAGTGATCGATGTGCTGGGAGGAGATTATTTGGTGCGGGTGATAGATCAACTGGGTTGTGAGGATACTTTGAGCCTTGTGATTCCTAACACGCCTCCGGCGAACGCTTTGTTCACTACTTTGCCCGATCCCAACAATCCGATCTTGCAATCCCAATTGCCGCTACAAACCCTCAATCAAAGTGAAGGAGCGGTGGCTTATCTTTGGGATTTTGGCAATGGGGAGGGTTCAGAGCTAGAAGCACCGCTGATCAATTTTGATGATACTGGCATCTATAATGTCCGTCTGACGGCCTATAACTCCTTTTTTGTTTGTCCGACCGAATATAGTCTTGCTATCGAAATCATTCCAGACGGGATCATCTTTGCCCCGAGTGCCTTTACTCCTAATGGCGATGGTAGCAATGATGAATTTTTCTTCAAAGGCGAAGGCGTACCCGAAATGACGGCCATTATCTTTGATCGCTGGGGAGCGGAAATCATTCGCTTCAACGCGCTGGATCAAACTTGGGACGGCCGTACCGCAAATGGCCGTACCGTCCCAGAAGGAGTCTATGTATATCGTCTATTGGGTACCTTTAATAGCGGCGAGAATTTTGAACGCAGCGGTACCATCACTTTGATTCGCTAGAGATTGGCTCTGAGCATTTGAAAGGCAATGGCGATCAATAAGATGCCAAACACCTTGCGTAAGGTCGAAATCAACTGAGGACTCATTTTGCGAGCGAGCCAAGCAGAAGAGCGCAATACCAAAAATACCAGCAATAAGTTGGCGAGTATGCCAAGCATGATGCTGCCATAGTCAAATTGGGCTTTGAGCGACAAGATAGTCGTGAGCGTTCCGGCACCGGCCACCAAAGGAAAAGCAATCGGGACAATCGTACCTGAATTACTGCCATCTTGTTCCTCTTTGAAAAAGCGGATGCCTAATGTCATCTCTAGCCCAATAAAGAAGATGATCAGTGAGCCTGCTAGGGCAAAGGAGCTGACCTCTATGCCAAATACGTGCAGCATAGAAGCCCCAAAAAACAAAAAGCCAATCATCAGCATTCCTGCCACCATCGTGGCCATCCCAGCATGAATCTCTTTTCCTTGCCTTTTGAGATCGATGATCACAGGCAGGGAGCCGACGATGTCGATGACAGAAAATAAGATGAGACTTACCGATAAGATGGCTTGTAGTTGCATATATGTAGGTTTTAAGATTTGTGATAAAATTAATCAGATTGACCATATTAATATCGAATAATGAGATTAATTGTTGCTGAGTGATTAATTTTGTGTCAACTCATTTAAAATGAGTTGCTGTTTTTCCTAAAATGACTTTTTATCATGGCCTATCGATTGCTGAAAAATCAATTTGATCCTCTGGATCTGGAGATCATGTCTATCTTGACTGAGGATGCTCGGGTTCCCTTTGCTCAGTTAGCGCAACAACTCAAGGTTTCCAACTCTTTGATTCATCAAAGAGTGCGGAAATTGAAGAAGGCAGGCGTACTCAAAGAGGCGGTCTTTTTGCTCGATCCGGGCCGGCTGGGCTATGAGACTTGTGCTTTTTGCTCGCTGATGCTGACTCACGCCCGCTTTATGCAGCCGATCCTGCGTAAGCTAGAGACCATCCCTGAGATCGTCGATTGTGTCAATATCGCGGGCCGCTATGCCATCATGGTCAAGATCTACGCGATCAATAACCAGCATTTGCGCGATATCGTGTACGAAAAAATCCAAACCATAGAAGGAGTCGAAGGTACCAATACCGTAGTAGCTTTTGAGACGGCCTTTTCGCGGGAGGTGCCTTTGGAAGTCTCCTAAAAAACTAGCGCCGCATCATGCATGATGCGGCGCTATGTTCAATAAACAAAAATGAATTATCATCAACCCGTTGGGACAGAGCGTTTCTCTGTTTCTTCCAACATGGGGGTAGTTTCGTTGACAAAGGGCTGGTTGTACCAGCGAATGCCAGTTGCTTTGTAAACCGCATTGGCTAAGGCTGCTGCCACAGGAGGCATACCGGGCTCTCCTAAACCAGTCGGATCGATGCCGTTTTCGACAAAGAAGGTCTCAATTTCGAGCGGTGCTTCTTGAGAACGAATCAGGCGATATTGGTGGAAGTTGTTTTGCTCTGGCTTGCCCTCGGCAAAAGTCATCGCACTATACATCGCATGCCCAATACCATCGACGATACCGCCTTCTAGTTGGTTTTTTGCGCCCGTTGGATTGACCACAATCCCACAATCTACCGCACACCAAACTTTCTTGACTTTGGGCTCATTGTCCACCATTTCTACGTCTACTACCTGAGCGACATAAGAGTTGTGGCAATAATAGGCCGAAACACCCCGCGAAACGCCTGGCATCTCTTGACCCCAACCCGCCTTTTCTTTGACTAGCTTGAGGACTCCTGCATAACGCTCCGCGTCGTAGTCGTTGCGTTCCCCGACGGGGCGATCCATCGCTCGTTGAAACAAGCCTAGGCGAAACTCAATCGGGTCTTGACCTGCAGCCTCTGCTACTTCATCCAAAAATGCCTGCTCGGCATAGGCGATGAAGTTGGAACGAGGCGCACGCCATGCACCCGTCGAAATATTAGAAGACATATACGACTCCTCCGCTTTATAATTATCGACCGTTCCCGCAGGGAAGCGATTGACAAAGAGCGGACTATCATTGGAGCCGGCCCCGCGTACTTGCCATGCAATCAGATTGTTGTCGGCATCGAGCGCAGCTTTGTATGAAACCTTATAGGCCGGACGATAGGTCCCTTGGGTCATATCATCTTCGCGGCTATATACCAGTTTGACAGGTGCATTGACCTCCTGTGAGATCCGCGCAGCCTCAGTACCAAAATGACCATAAAGACGACGCCCGAAACCGCCTCCCATACGCGTCATCATGACCGTAACTTGGTCCTCGCTCATGCCGAGCGCGGCCGCGGTGGTTTTACGCTGGTTTTCAGGCGTTTGAATCGGTCCTACCAATTCTGCTGAATTGGCAGTGACATCAGCAAAAAAGTTCATGGGCTCCATGGTATTATGGGCCAAGAAAGGAGCTGAATAGCTGCGTTCTATGATTTTTGCCGCTCCGCGGAACGCTGAATCGGGATTGCCATCTAGGCGAGAAGCCTTGGGAACTCCCTTGCTCACCATCTCTTCTAGTTCGGCTAGGTGATCTGCGGTATTTTCTGCATCAGTATCTTGTTCCCACTCGATTTCGAGGGTTTTCTTGGCCTTCATGACCTCCCAAGTCGTATTGCCTACGATGGCGACGAGCTCGGTGAAAGCATTGGTGTCAGACCATGTTTTTTCGATCTCAGTAGGGTAGGTCTTGAAGCTAAATACATCTTTAATCCCTGACATGGTTTTGGCCATGCTGGCATCAAAAGATTTGAGCTTCATGCCAAAAGCTGGGGGATGTTCGATCATAGCGATGAGCATACCTTCGCGTTGTACATCAAGGCCAAATAGGGGCTTGCCGGTAATGATTTCCTTCATATCGACATTGCCACGACTCGTACCAATGATTTTGAAATCCTTGGGATCTTTGAGCTTTACTTCTTCGGGCACTTCGACGCTAGCAGCGGCTAAAGCGACTTCTCCATACCCAAGTGATTTACCGCTTTTTTCGTGGAGGATTTTACCCTTTTCGGTTTTCAACTCAGAAGCAGGCACTGCCAATTTTACCGCAGCCGCTTCGACTAGCATATGACGAGCAGTAGCACCTGCCATACGGAGTCCTTGCCATCCTTGCCGGATAGATTGGCTTCCACCTGCTAATTGACGCTGGTATTTTACGGTATTAAGACCGGCTTGCTCTACAATTACGTCTTCCCAATCGACGTCTAGCTCCTCTGCCACGATCATGGGCATGGAGGTCTTTACGTTTTGCCCAATTTCGGGATTGGGAGACATTATGGTTACGATGCCGTTGTCGCCAATCTTGAGAAAAGCGTTGATGTCAAACCATTCTTTAGGCATGGCTCTGGCTTGTGCGGGAGTCGGGGTACAAGAGGCTAGCCAACTAAAGCCTAGCACCATGCCACCACCAGCAGCAGCGGTAGATACCTTCAAGAAGGATCTTCTATTAATGCTTGTTTTGATTACACTCATGAGGATTTAGTTGAGGATTAGCCCATATTTTTTGCAGCAGTTTTGATCGCTGCTTTGATTCGTAAATAAGTACCACAGCGGCAGATATTGCCGTTCATCGCTGCATCAATTTCCGCATCTGTCGGATTGGAATTACGCTTGAGTAGCGCCGCTGCATTCATGATTTGGCCGGCTTGGCAGTAGCCGCATTGCGGTACGTCATGCTCGATCCAGGCTTGTTGTAGGGGATGATCTACCTCTTCAGATAGGCCTTCGATAGTGGTGATTTCTTTATCGCCAATAGCAGAAACAGGCACTGAGCACGAACGTGCAGCGGCTCCGTTTAGGTTGACGGTACAAGCACCGCACTGAGCGATACCGCAGCCATACTTGGTCCCTACCAATTGGAGACTATCGCGTAATACCCACAAAAGCGGCGTATCGGCGGCGACATCTACTTGCAAGGACTTACCGTTGACCTTTAAATTGTAAGTAGCCATGATAAATGAAGAATTTCGTTGATTGGTTTGCGTTTTGAGGCAATAGCAAAAGCTAGTGCAAGCAAGGGAAATATCAAAATGAAAACTTGCTTATATGACTGATATTTGAGCTTTTGGATATAGGGAGGGAGAAATGCAGCTGAGAGAGTGCCGTACTCAAGGCTTCAAGAGGGGATTGGGGGGATTGATTGATTCATTGCCGCTTCGCGGAACGCATTTCGGCGGCGGCCAGAGCTGAACGTTCTGCGCAGCAGCGAAAAGGGGATGGGCGAGGGAATCGTTCTGCGAAGCTGTAGACCTAAACCTGAACACTAGAAGGCTCTTGGCCCAAAAGCTCACCGATCTTGAGGCGGATGTTTTCTTTACGAGCGCGGTTTTCAACCACTAAGGCTGGAGCGGCACGTTCGGCGCAGTCGGTCAAAGGACAACGCTCACAAGTCTCATTGACCTGAACTTCTGGCACGTTTTCTTGTTTGAGGAAGCGAATCCGCTTGCTGCTGTGATTGTCAATAAATATCCCTAGGGTAACGCTCACATTGACATTAGGAGTGGGATCGTTGGGGCCGGCAATCGAGACGCAAAAATATTCATTTTTGGTTCCGTGATACTTGGAACGCTGTACGGCGACTTGATAATCCTCTCGCGTACGGGGAAGCTGTCCTTCTCGCATCTGCTGCAAAATCCTGATCGATACCCAGCGACGACAATAATGCTCGTTAAGGTCGTTGGCGTGTGGATTGTGCTGGCGCGAAATATGGAGCTCTTTATTGATGTTGAAATTGTGGGTCTCCTGCTCTAGGCTATCCTTGAAGCGTAGGAAAAAGAGCTGATCGAGCCCAAAGTATTTTGGCAAAAGATTGGTCAGACGTGTGAGAAACATTTCCGGGGAAGCACTATACTTTTGCATGATGCCCATAAATGCTTCTGAGTTCCATTGTTCGAGATTGAAAAAAGCCTCAAAATCTTTGACCAACAAATGACGATTGAGCAATAAGGCAACCGAAAAATATGAGGCACGGAAGCTATTGACTACGTCTTCAAATGACTTCACCTCAAACATATTTGAGGTGTAAGGACGCTCTTCGAGCCCTAGGTAGTTAAAGGCCAATTCCCGCCCCATCAGAAAGGCTTGCTGAGTGCTGGTGATGTTGGGATTGACAAAGAGGATATTTTTTTGGGGATCGTAGACAGAACGAAAGTGTTTCAGATTGGGAAACTGACCTAAGCGTTCTCTCTCGATGGAGTAGTTGTATTCGCCGATAAGGATGCGTTCCAAATCTGCGGTATCCACTAAGGGAGAAACCTCCATTCCAAAGCGATCCAAAAACTCATCTACAGAGCTTTCGATCTCTTCAAAATAGTTGTCATGCATTTCCTGATAGGAGCGCAGGGCCGCAAAGTAGAAGTTTTCCCGCTTCATTTCATAGGAGCGCGCGATCTTCAAGATGGTGCTAATAAAGGCGTTGATCTTGGTCGGTGCGGTGGAGATGAGCTCTAGTAGGGTGCTCGTTTCAAGCCCAAATAACTCAAGGGGTAGGCTTTCGAGAAAGCCCGAGCTCAGTAGCTCGGAAATGGGAGCTAACTTTTTGGAAAGTTTGAGCGAAACCAACTGATCATAACTGACACCCAAGGCCTCTGCGAGGTCAATAATCTTGTCCGTTTTGGGATATTTTTTCCCTTTTTCAATTTCGTTGAGGTATGAAACCGAAAGCCCGGACGATTTAGAAAGATCGGCAAAGGAGAGCCCTTTTTGGCGGCGAAGTTGTCGTACTTTTAAGCCAAAAATGAGGCGAATATGCTGTTTGTTTAGCGCCATAGTGTCAGTCGCTCCAAGAAAAGTATCAAAATGTTAAACTTTACGGGGGAAAAGCTATACAAGGTAATCAAATCAAGTCATTCTTTTCGCCTATTTTTTCTCCTTCGCTT
>JBCAWW010000052.1:0-12987 GCA_038534415.1 Bacteroidota bacterium
ATAATGTTAGAGGTCAACAGGCCTGCCAAGTGCGCACTTTGGCAAACTTTCCCCTATCACGACACGAGCCTTCAAAAAGGTTGGGTACAATAAAAAAAAAAAGTAACTGCGGTTTGCAAACCGCAGCAATGCAGCAACACGCAGCAAGCCTCAGCAATCCGTAGCAACACATCCGTAACTGCGGTTTGCAAACCGCAGCAACATGCAGCAACACAGCAACACGCAGCTAAACTCTCCCTGCCACGATATACATGATATTGCCTCCCGCGGAGATATATTGCTGGTCTTTGAGTTGGGCCAGTAGTTTGCGTTTGTAAAGTGAGGCCTGAAACCAATAAGTATCAAAAGCTTTGCGTTTGCCGCCGCCCGCTAGGTAATAGCGAAGATTGACATCATACCCCATATTGCCACCGTCGGTCTCGAGCCAATCTATAAGTTGCGCTACGCGAACGCGTTGTTCTCTGCTGTCGTAAGGAGGAATGGCAGACATTGCCTTGTCAGACATCCAAACTTGGATATCTTCAAAGCCCGCTTGGTGAAATAGGTCCGGTAAGACGTCCCCAAGGGAGGCGAAGCCTTCTCCCAAAGCCTTTTTTCCCTTCTCGCAACGCAGCCTTACTTCCATCATTTGCAGCATAGACTCGACATCATAGTCAGTCTCAACATAGCGATCAAACATGAGTTGTAAAGCGAGATTGTTGGGCTCTATGGCCATAACCCAGCCATCTTCCCGCGTTATTCGCTTCATCTCTGCCAAGACGGCCATGGGATCTTTGACATGAATCAATAAGGTCTGACAGAGGGTGAAATCCATCTGGTCAGTCTCAAAGGGGAGCGTATTGGCGTCGCCTTGGACAAAGGAAAAGTCGAGATCCTTACGCTGTCTCTTCTTACGAGCTTGTTGACGGGCTTTTTTGAGGTGCGACTCTTCGATATCTAGTCCATGTACATTGGCACCTGCTGGTAAGAAGGGGGAGAAATTAAAACTCATCAAGCCTCTGCCACAGCCGATGTCGGCCATGTTTTGACAATCTTCCAAGTCTAATCTTTGGGCAAGCAGGGCGAGATAATCATCATTCCACCAGTATTTACGGGCTTCTACGAGATGATCTTCCGAATGGGCGGGTGAAGAATGACTGTATTGACTCAAGCCATAAAGTTACCAAATTTATCCCCAGCTCGCTAATGGAGAGAAGCGTTCTGCGCAGCAGCTTAAACCCTAATCTTGCGCCCCCCCACAAAGATGGCCAAGGCCGTCAAAACCACTAAATAGGTAAAACTACTCTGAAGGTTGAACCACTCGGCTATGCCTCCGATGATGGTCGGACCGATCAAAAAACCAAAATAACCAAAGCTTGCGACGGAGGCGATGCCTTTGGACGGACTGATACCCGGCGTTTTGGCCGCTTCGCTAAACAATACCGGCACCAATAGGGCATATCCCGCCCCCGCCAAGGTAAATCCCAAGATGCTGAGCCACGGAAATGCCGGTAAAACCAACAGCAAGCCCAATACTACGATGGCTCCACTCGTCCAGACTACCTTTCGTGGACCGGCCTGCTCAATGATACTATCGCCATAAAACCTGCCCAGAGTCATGCTCATCGAAAAACCGAAATAGCCCAGCGCGATCAAAAAATCATCGGCCTGCGCTACCTCCTCCATAAAGATCGCACTCCAATCGGCAATCACCCCTTCGCCTTGCATGGTACAAAAGGAGATCACCACCAAACCGAGGATCGCCCTAGTCGGGAACGCCCAGCCTCCGCCTTCTTCGGCGGCATTTTCTTCTTTGACCGGCAATACCTCCTTACTCAATACAAAAACGGTTAAGGCCAAGCAAAACAAAACCCCCACTAACATCTGTAGATTGGCATCCACCTCCCAACCGAGCATCAAAGAGCCTATCCCTGCGCCGATCATGCCGCCTAAGCTAAAAAAACCGTGGCAAGTGGACATGATGATTTGTTTGTGCTGGGCTTCGAGCGTGGCCGAAACCGCATTCATCGCGATATCCATGATCCCAGTAGAGATCCCCACCACAAAAAGACTCAAGCCCAGCAGATAAATATTGGGCATGTGCAGGGGCAGCAACATACAGCAGGCAAATACGATCGTAGCGGCAATCGTAACCCGTCCCGCCCCAAATCTCTGCGTAAGATGATTGGTCATCAGCATTGCTATTAGCGCACCGATTGGCATACAAAACAACACCAAACCAAGGGTGCCTTCCCCAATGGCAAGCCGCTCTTTGACCTCGGGTATGCGAGTGATCCAAAAGGTAAACAGTAAAGCATTGACCGAAAAAATCAAAGCAATGCTATAAAAGGCCCGCTTACTAAAGATGCGTTGTAGGTTCTGTATCATATCTCAAATCTACACCCGAGTCCACTATAAGAAATAATCCAATTTTGCCGTTTTCTTTGCCAATCTTAGCTAAATCCCTCCCCTTCTATTGAGAGCAAGGGCAAAATTGTGTAGTTTTCTTAAGAGGTGATTTTTTGGGGCTGCTTCGCAGAACGCTCTTCTCAGCAGTCTTTAGACTCCATTTTCCCGCTTTTCCCCTTCGAAGGGGATACTAAGCGGAATGGGGATGTTAAAATGCTTCCTGCATCGCAGTGCCCTCAGCTAAAAATCAATTAAACGCTACTACTATGAACCGACGAAACGCGCTCAAAACCCTCTCTCTCGCTACCGGGGGAGTCCTGACCGCATCAGCCTTAAATTGGACAGGCTGCAAAGCGGAGCCTAGCGTCTTTCGCTTTTTTAAACCGGAAGACACTGCCACCCTTGATCAGATAGGGGAGACGATCTTACCCAAGACAGAGGATTCGGCTGGAGCGGGAGAGATTGGGATCAGTGAGTTTATCGATATCTACGCTGCCGATTGTCTCAAGCCTTCACATCAGGCCGCCTTGCGGAACGCTTACCCTCAGTTTTTGCTAGACTGTAAAAACAAATACCAAGATGATTTTGTGGACCTCAAGCCTGAGCAGCAACATGAAATCCTACTTGCTTTAGACGAGGAGGCGATTGTTTACAATCAATCGCTCAAACCCAAAGAGCCGCCGCATTTTTTCAGTATGCTCAAAAATATGGTCTTGTTTGGCTACTTCAGTTCAGAGGCTGGTGCTAAACAGGCCTTACGTTATTTACCCGTTCCGGGACGCTATGACGGTAATTTTCCCTTTCAAGCAGGCGACAAAGCTTGGGCCCTCTAATCTACTACTATGCCACAGACTACTCAAAATACACCCTCAGAACGCACTTTTGATGCGATTGTAATCGGTTCTGGCATCAGTGGAGGCTGGGCCGCCAAAGAACTATGCGAAAAAGGCTTAAAAACCCTGATACTCGAAAGAGGCCGCGATGTCAAACATCAAAAGGACTATCCTACGGCCCTCAAAAACCCTTGGGATTTTCCCCATCGCAATCGTATCCCGCATGTGGTAAAAGAAGCCAATCCGACCGTTTCAAAGTGCTATGCGTTCCGCGAAGCGACCGAACACTTTTTTGTCAAAGATCAAGAGCATCCCTATATCCAAGAAAAGCCCTTTGATTGGATACGGGGCTATCAGGTCGGGGGCAAGTCATTGCTTTGGGCGCGGCAGACACAGCGCTGGAGTCGTTTTGACTTTGAAGGACCTGCCCGAGATGGATATGCGGTCGATTGGCCGATTCGCTACGATGATCTTGCCCCTTGGTATAGCCATGTCGAGAAGTTTGTCGGCATTTCTGGAAATCACGATGGTTTGGAGACCTTACCCGATAGTGAGTTTTTGCCAGCCTGGACCATGAATGTGGTCGAGAAGGAAATGCAAGGGCAAATCATGGAGGCCTTTCCCGATAGAGATGTGATCATCGGTCGTTGTGCGCACTTGACGGAGCCCAAAGAAATTCACCTCAAACAAGGTCGTGGTCAATGTCAGGCTCGTTCGTTATGTGAACGCGGCTGCCCTTATGGCGCTTACTTTAGTTCAAACGCTTCTACCATCCCTTGGGCAGAGAAGACGGGCAATTTGACTTTACGGCCTGATTCGGTCGTGACCTCAATTATCTATGATGAGGAACAAGAAAAAGCGATCGGAGTACGCGTAACAGATCGCTTGACCAAGGAACAAAGCGAATTTTATGCCCGCATCATCTTTGTCAATGCTGCCTGTGTCAATACCAATATCTTGCTACTCAACTCTAAGTCAAACCGCTTCCCTAATGGCCTTGGCAATGACAATGGCTTGCTGGGCACGCATGTTGCTTTTCATAATTATCGAGGTTCTCTAACCGCCAAGCGCAAAGGCCATGAGGACACTTACTATTATGGGCGTCGCCCCACGGCGATCATGATGCCCAATTTTCGCAATGTCTATCAGCAAGACACGGACTTTAAGCGTGGCTATATGAGCTTTTATACTGCTACACGGACGTCTTGGGGGCGCAAGCCCGAAGGTCCTGGCATTGGTGCAGAATACAAAAAAGAGATGTCTCAGCCGGGCTATTGGAGTATTTATATGATGATGCAAGGCGAGACCCTCCCCAAAAAAGAAAATCATATCCGACTCAGTTCCGATCAAGTAGATGATTGGGGAGTGCCTTTGATGATCGCCTCAGTGGACTATGATGAAAATGATGAGAAGCTCTTGCAGGATTTCCTTGAACAAGGCGAAGCAATGCTCAAAGCTGCGGGCTGCTACGATATCGTCAGAGATGATAATGGCTGGTCTCCAGGCCTAGATATTCACGTCATGGGCGGAGCGCGGATGGGTAAAGATCCCGATACCTCCCTCCTCAACGGCTGGAGTCAGTTTCACAATTGCAAAAATGTCTTTGTAACGGATGGCGCTGCCATGACCTCAACGGGGGTACAAAATCCCTCTTTGACTTTTATGGCCTTGACGGCTAGAGCTGCGGATTATGCGGTGGAGCAGTTTAAAAAAGGAAGCCTTTAGCCCTTATTGGTCCTTTTGCATCGCCCAAAAGGACCAGCAACGCTAGGCAGCCTCAAACCTAAGCTGTATTTATTCCGATGTATTGGAAGCCGCCCCTCCCGATCTCGTAATCGCGACCCTAAAGGCTGATAAGGCCATCTCGCCTTTGCTTTAAAGGGGCGATGGCTTGGGCTGTGCACTCGGGTGCGGGCTTGCGAATTGGCTTTGCACAGGCCGGTTTTTTGCTGCCCTTTTTGCGAAAAAGGGCTAGGAATGATTAAAAATTCGATTAACAAAAGCTTTTAAGCCCAATGCAAGCCTTACCCGAAAAAATATTTCCCAACGCTGGTAGCTCATTTGCCTTTCGGGTCTTTAACTATCCGGCGGCTTGTGTCAATCCCTATTGGCATTTGCATCCCGAATATGAATTGGTCTACATCAAGCAGGGGAGGGGCAAGCGGCAAGTAGGGCAGCATTATAGCGAGTTTGAAGATGGTGAATTGATCTTTTTGGGACCAGACTTACCGCATTTAGCATTTAGTGAGACAGATGCTGCGCAAAACTTAGAGATTGTGATCCAACTTAAGGCTGACTTCTTAGGAGGGGATTTATGGCAGGCACCTGAGTTTGCCGCCGTGCGAACGCTCCTCCAACGCTCTGAGCAAGGCCTAACATTCGGCGAAGCCGTGAAAAAAGAAATCGGCACCATCTTGGAAAGCATGCAAAGCGAATCCCCTATGCAGCGACTACTCAGCTTATTGGACATATTGGATCGACTCGCACGAAGCGATGATTTCTTGCTCCTCAATGCTCGTTCCCCAGCGGTACAGGTGCAGGCCTCTGATTATCATCGGATCAATCGCGTATATGAATATGTAGAACAACATTTTAGAGAGACAATCCGCTTGGAAACGATTGCCGATCAATTGCACCTTACCGAAACCGCCTTTTGTCGCTTATTTAAAAAAGTTACCCATAAAACTTTCGTTCAATACCTCAACGAATATCGCATTGCCCATGCCTGCCGCTTATTGGAGGAGGGAAAACAAAGTATAACCGAGGTGGCATATGCAAGCGGTTTTAGTCATATCTCGCATTTCAACCGTCTGTTCAAGCGCATACATCAACAAACCCCAAGGGAATATATGAACAGATTTTTGGCCATGATGCCCTGAAATCGTTCCCTGCGAATTGGCATATCCGGCAAAAAATCCCGACTTTCAGATTGATACATTTTTAGAGTACAGAGTATTAAGTCTTTGGACAAAAGGATGCCGATTCTAAATATCAGGATTTGGATCAGCTGCCTGCAAAAACGGACCTCTTATGATCTCAGAAGGCCATCTGTCTAAATACTAAGTACTTTTTACTTCATACTTAATCGCTACTACTCAATACATGCAATTATCTATTCACAATTGGATGCGTGCAGAAAGCATCGAGACTACCCTGCGCCGCATCTCCGCTCTTGGCTATGAAAGTATCGAAATCATGGGCGAACCTTCCATGTACGATACCAAAGCCACTCGCCAACTACTCAAAGACTATAAAATCAGCTGTTGGGGCTCGGTTACGCTGATGCTAGAAGAACGCAACCTGCTGGCTAAAGACGAAGCACAAAGAGCCCGCTCGGTGCAATATGTCAAAGATGTGGTCACCATGGTCAAAGAATTGGATGGTTATATGGTTTCGGTGGTTCCCGGCACTGTGGGCAAAATCGTTCCTGACGGACGACCAGAAGAAGAATGGAAATGGGCGGTTGACTCTATGAAAGAGGTCTATGAGCATGCGGTAAAAGAAGGCATCAAGATAGGGATAGAGCCCATCAATCGATTTGAAACCTACTTTATCAATCGTGGCGACCAAGCTTTAGCCTTGGCCGAAGCAGTAGGAGGCGATTGTGGGGTATGTTTGGATGTGTTTCATATGGGCATAGAGGAAAAAGATTCCTACGCGACCATGGAGCTTTGCAAGGATCGTCTGCATGGGTTTCACCTAGCTGACAACAACCGTATGGGCTGTGGTATGGGCAATTTTGACTGGGCTGGTATCGTCAATAAACTCAAAGAGATTGGTTATGATGGCGCTTTAGCAGTGGAGTTTTCGCCACCTATAGATCGTACGCCAGCTACGCCATATCCGGATATGATCGATGAAAATCCGGAAGGACTCTCTGCCGAAGCCAAAAAGTTTCTAGAAGATCATGGTAGTGGAGCCGTAACCGAGGCGTTTTATACTATGCTCACCAAAGTCTCTGCCGATACCATCTTACCGCTGATCAAATAATGGGAGACTATACTATCAAGACAGTAGAAGCCCATTGGTTGCGCTGTCCGATTCCTGAAGCTAAGCAGCATGTCTCAGACTATGGACGCCAACGCTTCTTTGATATGACTTTGGTGGTCATTACTACCGAAGGGGGCTTACAAGGTTTTGGCGAGGCCAAGGCAGCAGTTGGTTCTGCTGGCGTTTGTGGGACGATCGTCGCCTGTGTGGAGCAAGAGTTACGCGCGATTTTGATCGGGCAAGACGCTCGGCATATCGGTCGCCTATGGGAGATGATGTACAATGGTAGTCGTGATCACTATGCCCTGAGCCGAGGACGTAACTTTCCTATTTTGGGTAGGCGCGGCCTAACGATTTCCGCCATCAGTGGGGTAGATATGGCACTTTGGGATTTGCTGGGCAAGTCATTAGAAGCGCCTGTGGTCCAATTGTTGGGCGGAGCCCTGAGAGAAGAAATGCATGCCTACGCCAGTGGCGGATGGGCAGATGTCGATAATATCGGCGCCCAACTCAATAGCTATATCGAAAAGGGCGGTTTTACCGGCGTCAAGATGCGAGTCGGAGTGATGGACAAAACCGTCAATGAGACCGTAGCAAGAGTCAAAGCAGCGCGTGAAGCCATCGGGCCAGATGTCAAATTGATGACAGATGCGCACGGTACCTTTTCGGTGGTAGAAGCCAAGCGCTTTTGCCGCGAAGTTGAAGACTGTAATCTGTATTGGTTCGAAGAACCCGTCAGCCCTGACAATAAGCAAGGCTGTGCGGAAGTACGGGCCAGCAGTAGCGTACCGATTGCCGCTGGAGAAAGTGAGTTTACGCGCTTCGATATGCGCGAGCTGATCGAGCATCGCGCCGTAGATATTTTACAACCAGACGCTGCCATTATCGGTGGGATCTCAGAGGCCTGGCGAGTGGCCCATCTTGCCGACACTTGGCAACTTGAATTGGCTCCTCATTGCTGGGGCTCTGCTTTTAGCTTTATGGCTGGCGTGAGCGTGGCTTTTGCGAGCCCTGCGGCTAATGTGATCGAGTTTTCCCTCGGCGGGAACCCCATGATGTATGATTTGGTGGAGGAACAAATAAGCGTGAAAGACGGTATGCTGGCCGCTCCGACCGCTCCTGGCCTCGGCCTGACGCCAAATTGGGACTTTGTCAAAGAATTTAGACAGTAAATAATCCCCTCAACATTCAAAAACACTACTACTATGGCTATCCAAGATATTAATCACGTAACACTAATCGTCAACAATCTAGAGGAAACGGCAAGTTTTTATGAAAACGAATTAGGATTAGAACCGATTCCCGCTTTTGTGTTTGACTATCCTACCGCATTTTTCAAGATCAACGATACCCAGCAATTGCACCTTTCGGAGTGGGAAGATGAGATGTCCTTTAGGGGGCACGTTTGCTTTAAAGTCGACAACTTTAGCGAACTATTTTGGCGCTTCAAAGAGCAAGGGATTATTGATATCAAACCTTGGGGCAAGGTGCGCCAGCTAACTGATGGAGCCATGCAGATGTTTATCCGCGACCCCTCCGGCAATCTCGTGGAGTTATCTTCAATTGGAGATCCTGCCGATCCAAAGATCGTGGCTGATGAGCTTTACAAAGAAGGTCTCTATGTCTCTGGTCGCAATGATTTTAG
Source organism: Bacteroidota bacterium (assembly GCA_038534415.1). Lineage (GTDB taxonomy): Bacteria > Bacteroidota > Bacteroidia > J057 > J057 > JBCAWW01. Next base: position 8,857 of record JBCAWW010000052.1, read on the forward strand.
AGGTTACAAAAGCGAAGATGCGACCCTATATCATGGTGAGAAGTAGGGAGGATATTTACTGCTTCGCAGAACGCTTCTCTCGCTCTTCCTAAGTCAACAAGCAATCAACCACCCCTTGTCCCTCCTTACCAAGGAGGGGAATTGAAAACCGTGAGCAGGGGGACTTAACTTATTTCTGATTTCACAATTAAAAATAAAGCCAACAAAAAATGTCCAAACGTATTTTTATCACAGGCGCCTCAACTGGCCTGGGCAAAGCAGCCGCTCTCATGTTTGCCGAAAGGGGCTGGGAGGTAGTAGCTACGATGCGCAAGCCTGAGGCTGAAACCGAAATGGACGCGATTGCCAACATCACCAAATTGCCGCTAGATGTCACTGATCTAGACCAAATTGCTGATGCTGTCAAAAAGACCGTCGCCATGGGCCAAGTAGATGTCGTCTTTAACAATGCAGGCTATGGCCTTGCAGGCCCTTTTGAGGGAGCCAAAGACGAGCAGTTGGTGCGCCAACTCAATACCAATCTACTAGGAGTGATGCGCGTTACCAAAGCCTTTATTCCTCACCTGAGAGCGCAAGGCAGTGGCTTGTTTATTACCACTACCTCGATTGGGGGCTTGATTACTTTTCCCTTTAACTCGGTCTATCATGCTACTAAATGGGCGCTGGAAGGCTGGAGTGAAAGCATGGCTTTCGAACTCAAACCATTTGGGATTGGGATCAAAACGGTTTCGCCCGGCGGTATCAGGACTGATTTCGCTTCCCGCTCGCTCGATATGAGTATGCATGAAGATTATGCCGAGCATGTGCAAAAAGTAATGTCTGCCTTTCAAGATCCTGCCAGAGCCGCCAATTATTCGTCCTCCGAGCAAATCGCAGAGGTGGTTTATGAAGCCGCTACCGATGGCAAGGAGCAATTGCGCTATGTGGCGGGAGCTGATGCCAAAGAAATGTATGCCCAACGCCTAGCCGTAGGAGACGAAGCGTTCCGCGCAGCGATAGCCGAAAGATTTCTAGGCTAATAATCAGTACGACCAGTGATTGTCCAATGCAGAAGCTTAACCAAACCTTCTACATTGGACAATTTTTATTATTTTTTAAGGCCGCCAATTGACCTGACATTTGGCGTTCTCTAGCGTTTTGAGCGCTTCTTCAATTTGAAAAGAAGTCTTTAACTGCGTTCTCGCTAGACTGTATTCTCGTTTGAGTTTGCGCCGAGCGCGACCCTCCAAAAAGCGTCTTAGTTCAGAGCGAGTATTGAGTATCAAGCCAGGGGCCGGTACTGGTTTGCTATCTTCTCCCATCGCTACCATGGTAAAATAGGAGGTATTGGTATGGCGAGTTTCACCGCTTTGGATATTGTGAGCTTCAGTGCGAATGCCCACTTCCATAGAGGTATTGCCCACAAAGTTGACGGAGGCATACATCCGGACTAGGCGTCCTACTTCGATCGGTTCTTTGAAATCTACAGTATCGACCGAAGCGGTAATACAGTATTGATGGGCATGTCGGGAGGCGCAAGCGTAAGCTATTTTGTCCATTAGGGAAAGAATTAATCCTCCATGGACTTTGCCGCCAAAATTTGCATAGGCCGGAACCATCAGTTCCGTGATTTCCATTTTTGAATCAGCAACAGGGCGGTAATCAATCATAGACTATTCCGTAATTTCAATCGTGTATTGGGCCTCAAAACTTTGGCCCGGAGCAAGGCTAATTATACCAAATTTAGTACTGAGTTGTTGGTCTGTATCTGCATGATCTGCAATCCCCAACCAAGGCTCTATACAGACAAAAGGAGCTTTGGGCTTAGACCAGATGCCTAGATAAGGCCAACCCTCATAATGCACCGTCAATATCTGTTCGGATTTATGACTTTTGAGACTTACCCTGCGGGAACGCATCGTTTTGAAAATGAGAGCATCATTGTCAAACATATTGGGGGTCAGTGGCAATATTTTGCTGTGATCCAATATCAGCGGACCTTCCGTTTCGATCAAGCCCGCACGGTCTAGGAGCCATGTCTTTTCGGTTTCGACTTCGGCGAACTCCAAGTAGTAGTCTGCATAAGACTCATCTTCGTGTAGGGGACATCTAAAAGCAGGATGTGCCCCTAAAGAAAAGTACATCTCTTTCTCATCTCGATTATGGACTTCATGTCTGACAGTCAGTTTGTTATCAAACAATTCGAAGTGGACCACAAAGTCAAATTCAAAAGGATAGACCTTTTGAGTATCGAGATTATTGCTCAGGCCATAGGTGAGTTTGCTCTCTGTCTGGGCGCGTAACTCTACTTGCGTATTGTAGCGGATAAAGCCGTGACGAGGGAGAGGATAGCGCTCGCCATCGTGGATATATTCACCATTTTTTAGGCCTCCGACTATCGGGAAGAGTACAGGAGCATGATTGCCCCAGATTGCAGGCTGAGCGTCCCACATATACTCTTGTTGGGTTTGTAAAGAACGAATACTGCTAAGTTCGGCGCCCGTACTTTGGACGCCTACTTGCAAGAGATGACTTTTTATATATTGCATATTATGCTTTGCGTAATTCCTTTTTGAGGATTTTGCCAGTTGCACTCATAGGCAAGGCTGGCAAAAACTCTACCACTCTAGGGTATTTATAGCTGGCGATATGTTCTTTGGTCCAAGCGCTCAAAGCTTCTGGCGCTAAGCTATGCCCTTCCTTCAAGACCACGCAGGCCTTGATCTCTTCTCCATACTGATCATCAGGTACCCCAATCACGGCAACCATAGACACTGCTTCATGTTTCATGATCACATCTTCTACCTCTCTTGGGTAGACGTTTAGGCCCCCGCGAATGATCATGTCCTTGGTTCGGTCCACAATATAAAAATATCCGTCTTCATCTTTGACCGCAACATCGCCTGAATGCATCCAGCCACCGCGTAGTGTTTTTGCGTTCGCCTCCGGCTTATTGAAGTATCCCTTCATCACATTATGCCCTCGGTATAGTAGCTCTCCCTTTTCACCTGTAGCTACCTCTTGGTCGTTTTCGTCTACGATTTTGACCTGTACGCCCCATACTGGTGTGCCGATCGATCCCGGCTTACGCTCTTGATAAGGATGGTTAAAAGTAACTACCGGCGAGCCTTCCGACATCCCATAGCCTTCGAGGATAGGCACTTGAAACTTGGCTTCAAAATCTTTGAGTACCTGTACGGGTAAGGAAGCTCCCCCCGAAAGCGCGATGCGCATATCATTTTTGATCTGATCGAGATCAAAGCCTTCGGTATCAGTATTGAGCAATCCCCAATACATGGTTGGTACGCCCGCAAAAACATTGACACGGTGCTTTTGCAGCAAGCCAAGGACGGTAGGCCCATCAAAACGTGGTAGCAAAATGCTATGTGAGCCACGATACACCCCCGCATTCATCAGTACCGTCATGGCAAAGATGTGAAAGAGCGGCAGCACGATTAGTTGGGTAGTTTCTGTATCAGCCGAGGACAGATCTGCCGAAAGCACGCCATTGAGCAGCAAGTTTGAATGCGTCAACTCCGCGCCCTTGGGACGTCCGGTCGTGCCAGAGGTATAGATAATGACGGCCGTATCCTCGGCCTGGGTCGAGACTGTCTCAAAAGTAGGCGCTTGACCTCCCATGAGTTGGCCCATGCTTTGGGTACCTTCGATGGGCGAGGGATCAGTCGGTTGAGCGGTGATTACATAAAAATGCTCACAAGCATCTACTGCATTGAAACCCGCATAGCCTTCGGTGCCCATCGGCAAATCAGGCGTCCCTTGGAAACATAGATATGCCTTGGCTTCCGAGTCTTTGAGGTGATATTCGATCTCGTCATGTTTGAGGAGGACGCTGAGCGGAACGACTACCCCGCCTGCTTTGAGGATACCAAAATAAGCGATCGGGAAATAAGGCAGATTCAAGCAACTCAAGGCTACTTTATCGCCTGGTTTTATCCCGGCCGCCACTAAGCCATTGGCGAGCTGGTTTGCTGCTCCATTGACCTGAGCAAAATTGAGGGTCGTATCCATAAAAGTGAAAGCCGGCTTAGTAGGGTATCGGCTAGCACTGTCTTCCAAAATCACTGAGAGATTCAACATCCTTTTTTGTATTTTTTACGAGTAGTTGTACAAATATGGAAAAAAAGCGCGAGG
>JBCAWW010000053.1:0-12944 GCA_038534415.1 Bacteroidota bacterium
TTTTATGGGCTGATTGCTTTGGGCTTTTCGATGACCTTTGGTCAGCTACAGCCAATCAGTGCAAGCGAAATCTCTATTTCTACGAGTTTTCTGATTACGCTTTCCATTCCAGCTTTGATTTTCTTGGCTTATTGGTGGTATCGCCTTTCATTGGTGTTTAGCCACTTTGCTCATGATGCCCAGATTTGGCGGCGAAACTTTGGCCTCATCCTCTTGGGGAGTCTCTTGATTATGGCCGTACCTACAAGTGGTTGGTTTATGATGGAATGGCGGACGATGGAGGTCCGGAAAGAACTCAGTCTTTTAGAGGATACCAAGACTTTTGAGCGAGGCCTTTTTTTATTTGAGTCCGTTTTGCCGACTCAATTGTATAGCACCTTTTGGGAAGGACAAATAAATGAACGCTCCTGGCTATACAATTATGATCAGGAAGATGCCCTCAAAGATTTTGTTCAAATGGATCGTAAGATTCTCGCACAAGATTTTTTGGCAATGGCGCATCGCTACCTACCCGCATCCTACCCCATCAGTGCGGAAGACTTGGAAACGGCCTATATCCGAAAGCAATTTCCTGCCCAATTTGACCAAGATGCTCTTTGGCAATGGCGGCAGGAATTGATGAAAAGATTAAATTATTGGGAAGAACTAGGGATGCTCAATCCGTTTAATTTACATTCTGAGCATGAATTGCCGAGTGTAGAGGGGATGGATTGGAAAGCGATCTATCCGGGTATTTTACTCTTTTTGATTCCCTTTGTCGGTCTAGGATTTGCCCTGATATACTTAGGCTTTCGCCCCTTTATCGGCTATATACTGAGTATAACAGCACTCGCTACTGTAGTGGGTACACTGGGGCAGTTTATGACCTATCGAGTAGAAATACAGGAGTTTTTCTACGGCATGCTCGCTTTGGCGGGCTTTTTTAGCCTTTACTTTGGCTTTGGCAAAGCCGCCGCTAAACCATGGATTCGGATCGCTCAGTCGGTAGCCCTTTTTGTTGGCCTGACTGCCCTTTATGGACTTTTGATTTTCGGACCCTCAGTATTGTTTGGCTTCAATTCGCAAGGTCCGCCTTCATTGCTCATGATGACTGGTATCATGAGCCTTATGATCACGCTATGGTTAGGTCCATTTCAACAAAGGATCAATTATTTGCAAACAGCACCCTCTACTTTTTAAATCCGTGTAAGCACCCCAAAAAATAAAAGCATGTTTCGATTTTTTCAGCGCCTCACACCTGCTTTTCTCAAAAAAATAGATCACCAATTATTGGTGTCTCGCCCCGGACTCTGGGCCACTCGCATCCATTATCTACTCTTTTATTGGTTGATGGGAGCGGGCCTTGCTAGCATCTTTTTGACGCTGATCCCACTTCGCCTCAATGGGATCTCCAACGGAGAAAACTCGACCCTCATGTTGGGGATTGTCTCCGGCATAGCTTTGATCGCTTGGGCGGTACAATTGGCGCACTACCAGCCTTGGAAGCAGGGAGAATCCAATTGGCGTTTGCATGCTCTGCGAGATCAAGGGGTTTATCTGTTTGGTTTGGCGCTATTGCTCTGTCTGCCTTTTGGCTATTTTTCTATGCATCAATACAGAGTAGCCAATGTCATCAGTGATACTGAGCTGCATAGCGATATAAGGGACCTTACCAAGGCCCAAACGATATTAGAAAACACTAGAGAAGATTTATTTAATCGTAATCACTTCCAGAGTTTTAACCCTTACTACTTTGAGGTGGGGATCGGTATAGAAGAAGCAAGAGAAGTGGCTGCCGCTAGCTACCTAGAAAAAAGAGAAATCCTGAAGCGATACCAAGCCTTGGGAGCGAAGTATGGTTCCCGAGAATTGGCTTATTCACTCGATTTAGACGACTTGATCAAGCGATTTGGTAAAGGGGTAAAAGTGGAACGCGAAATTTCGAATGTTCGCTGGCTTAGTTCTATGATCGAAAGCAATATGCGCCAGATCAGCAATGCTAAGAATAGGATGGAGCGTGAGCATTCTCGACATGACACAGATACTCTGTTTATCCTGTTCTCAATTTGGGCATCCTTTGGGCTCGTCTTGCTATTATTTGTGCGAAGTAGTTGGAAGACCTTTTTGTTGAGTGTAGTGAGTGGTTTGGGCTTATTTTTGGTTCAATCTTTATTTTTTGGGATCGGGATGGCAACAGATATCTTACCTCAAGAAGAAGAAACCTTCGTATTCATATTGGGGCTCAATTGGTTGATCTTAGGAGGGGTAGCGTTCCTCGGAGAGGTAAAAAGTAGCCGCCAACAGCAGATCCGTATGATCGCCCTGAGTCTATTTACTGTCTTGACGACCATCATTCCGGCGATTACGAAAGAATTGATTGTAGGAGGACCTGATCGCGAAACCATACTAATCTATTTTATCAGTTGTGGGATCACTTTTGTCCTTTGGAATTTCTTGCTTCAAGGGCGGATGCTCCACTTGGCCGTCTCTCCCAAAAAACAGTAAACCAGCATAGCAGCATACCATGTATAGATTATTTGATAAACTCAAGCCAGCCTTTTTCAAGGCTTGGGACCAAAAACTCCTGCTCAATCGCCCTGCATTGTGGGCGACCAAGTTTCACTATGCCCTCGTATTGGGTTTACTGGGCTTGGCGCTGAGTGGTTTGACCGTCTGGTTGATGCCGATTGATATTGCGGCCGTGCCGAACGCTTGGCTCCATCTGTTGTACGCGGCGATACCGAGTGCTGTAGGCTTAGCGATTTGGATTTGGCAGGTCTCACTTTTCAAAACTGACAAAGCGTTCGGCGAAGCCGGGACTAGCATGGCCCTCCGTGATCAAAAGATCTATGCATTGATTGTTATTATGGCGATTGGCCTGCCAGTCTTGCACAACTATCGCGTAAGTGAAAAAATCAGGCATGCTATTCCAGAATCGGTATTGGTGGAAGACCTCAACCATCTCAATGTGATGGCCGCTTTTACTACCAATTATGGCGCTTACCATAACGAGCAGGATGTAAAACACTCTCTTGAAGAGCGCTTGGATTATTATTCTTTTTCATATTACACCATTTCGAATGCTGATTTTGAGAAGCTCAAAAGCTCAGATCATAATCGGAGTCGTTTTATGTATTTGAGCCGTCCCCACAATAAAGAGGAGGCCTTACACAACTTAGAAAAGTATATCGAACTAGTGCGGAAGTACAGCCATGCCCCTTTTGAGGTCAGTGCAGAACAGATATATGAAGCCTTTGTCGACTTGAACGATCGTGGAGACTTCATTGAATTACCGGAATCTTATGCGGAAGATATCGCTTCGGTTAACCTTGAGAAATTACAAGAAGCAAAGCTGGGAGAGACACATCTACTGGGCGGAAAAAGTTGGAAACTCCCACTTTTACTCTTCCTTTGGAGTTTTGGACTCTTGCTCATTGGTTTGCAAACCAGTGGTCGTAGCTTACTGTTTAGTGCGATATTAGGAGGGGTATTAGTGTTTGCTGCTGCGGTCTCTGCTGAGTTTTTGCGGTTTATAACAGCTATGGGAGGCGAGGCATGGATGTCCCTGATCTTTCTCAGTTTGATGCTTGTTTTTGCGGGGATTTTGCTGCTTGGCAAAAAGACCAGTCAAAAAGGGCTTATTTGGCGACAGATGATCCTTTCGCTATTTGTCGCAGGATTAGTTTTTGTGCCTATCTGCTCTTGGTTGTTGACTTATGAATTTAGTGAAGCCCTTAGAGAATGGCGATACGCCCTGAGCTATAGCGATAGAAATGCGATTTATGAAGTCTTACTATTTGGTGGCTCCGCCATACCCCTGTTCCTTTGGAATTTAGGTTTACGTCAGCGTTTTATTCGTCTCCATGTGCGTCCGAAATCTCGCTAGACTATGCAAAGGTTTCTCTCCGCTTTGATTCCCAAATGGCTCAGGCAGTTTGATCACAAATTGCTGATACAGTCTCCCCATATTTGGGCGACTAAGGCTCATATGCTAGGCTTTGCGCTAGCGATATTTTATCTCTTGGCTAGCCTTTGGACGGCGATCGTCCCGATCAAATTGCAAAATCTGCCTGATCCGATTTTATACTTTTGGATGCCGATCGTGCCGCTATTGGTTATTTTGGGTTTCTGGGCTTATAAGGTTACGCATTTCAAGCGAGCCAAACAGTTCGGCGAAGCCGAAAAAAACACCAACTGGCAGGAGCAGGCGATCTATCTATTGGTGATTGTCATGTTTGCAGTCATACCCTTGAGCCTCAACTATCAACTAAGTCAGCGGGTGGCAAACTTGGTCTCCGATGATGTTTTGGTGGCAGAGATTGACCACCTCAATGCTGCTAATAACTTCTTCCGTAATAAGGAGGAAGGCACGCGCTGCTCCTACGAAATTAGATGTTTTAGTCGCTTTAGCTCAGACATCTGGTTTGGTGAAAAAATCAAAGACGATATCGAGAATCGAGCGGTATTTGAGCATTGGCTTATAAGCACTAATAGTGTGCAGGAAGAGGCCATCGACCAATATGCCACCATCCTCAACAAATACAGTTTCAGGACGCTAGAAATCGAAGGCGTCTTTGTGCTAGACAATTTCTATAATAGATCCCATCATGATATCTATGAAAATTATGGAAATACAGAGCTTTATGCGGCAGAGGTGAATGCAAGAAAAAACCTCAAACTGCTGCGTCGGGCCAAGGCGGGAGACACTCATCTGCTGCAACCTGATTATGCCTTAGTTATTATAAGCGCTTTGCTTTGGATAATGGTCTTGGTGATGGTGTTTTTCAAAGTCGGGGCGCGCGTCTTTTGGGGCGCTTTTGTGATTAGTATCCTCGCGATCCTTGTTTTGAGGACTGCCAGCGCGCTGATGTTTAGGTTTGGGTTTCTCAGCTCTCCGATTGGTTTTGTGGCTATTTTAACGCTGCTACTAATGTTGGTGGCTTGGCTAGGTTTGAGTGCGAGTCAAAATGCAGCTGTTGCCAAGCTTGCATTCAGCCTTTTAATTGGCTTCTTACTGTTTTGTCCATTGTATGTACTCGATATCATTAGTGATTTTTATACCCATTACCGCTCTTGGTACAAGCTGGCGATCATTGCTGGCCCGATACTGGTTTTGATTCTTTGGAATCTAGGCCTCGAAAAACGTTTATCTAATCTTGATGCTTCTCCCAAAATTCGCTAATCATGCAACGATTATTTCAACGTCTGACTCCCAATTGGTTGCAACGACTTGATCGTCACTTATTGCTCAATGATCCGGTTCTCTGGGCTACGCGTATCCATCATGTACTCTTTTGGGGCTTGTTGGGGGTACTATTGGCGGGCTTTTATGCTTATTATGTCCCCGTCGGGGAACGCCAGATCGTGCTTTGGCTAGGCGGAACCGTCCTCATGGGATGCATCGCGATAGGGGGCTTGGCCTTTTGGTGGACTCGTCTTCTTGCGTTTCCGGCTACCCAGCAAGCGGGCCGCCTCAAAGGCTGGCTTAGCATTCGTAATCTCATCGTATTTTTGATCGGAGGAAGCCTTCTCAGCGCGATCCCGATTGTATATTATGAGCTCATCGCCCAACGCTGGTATGAGTTACGCCTAAGCTTTGCGCCCTTGGGCATGGGAGGTACAAGCAGTATGCTGGCTACCAATCATATTTGGCCCATCTGGTTGATCGCAGTATTGCCGCTGATTTGGCTTTTGAGCGATATGGCCAATTATATGCGCAAGCGTGAATTTTGGTTGACCATTGGGATGGCGATCGGGATCGGCAGCTTGATGAGTTTCATCATGGACGCCATTGGGCCAGGCAAGGATACCGCGCTGCCACTATTTATAGTGATGTTTTTGGTGGCGCAAGTACGTTTCCTCGTCGAATGGGTATTTGAAGATAATCCTGCCGCGGAACGCTCTATCGTCGCTCAAATCGTTTTTCTTGGCTTGTCGAGCCTACATATTTGGTTGATTCCGGCGGCGATTTTGACGGCAGTTAGGTACAATATTTATGTCGAAGACCCCAGTGTCATTGCAGGTTGGCAAGTCGTAGCTTGGCTCATTGGTGGCACCTTCTCCCTTTTTATGTGGCATCGGTTTTTTCGATCCAAAGTATTAGATTTATACCTGCAGCCCCCCGAGTAAAACTACACTTATGCAACGCTTCTTTGCCACGATTAGTCCAGCCTTTTTAAGGAAACTAGATCAGCAGTTGTTGATCAATCGCCCTTTTCTTTGGGCGACTAGAATCCACCATGTGCTGTATTGGGCTCTGCTTGGCAATGTATTTGCGGCTTGCTACGCTTATTTACTACCGATCTCTGGCGAAAATATTCCCTCTCCCTGGTCAGGGACCATCGTTTTGAGTTTGCCGGTCCTCAGTGGATTGGTGTTTTGGGCTAAATCTCTGCAAGAACGTGGTTATTGGCTGCATCAAAAAGTCATTCCGCAAAAGAGTCTCTTACGTAATCAGGCGCTCTTTGGCTTGGGGAGTCTGCTTATCAGTGCGATCCCAGTGGTGTTTTTCAGTATAGTCAGCATGCGTCTCAACTCATTGATGACTTATGGTGATTACGAAGCCATTGCATTTCGCCAACAATGGGGCATACTGATTTTTCCCTTTGTTTGGATGATGGTGGAAGTCTTTGCCTACCTTCGCTGGCATGAGATACTCTGGGCCTTTGTGGCGGGTATTTGCCTGATCACGCTCGAGATTATGGTATTAGGTCTGATGACCTTTGGGGCTTCGGGAGCTGTAGGGCCGATATTATTGCTCGTATTGTTTTTGGTGCAATTATTTGCTTTCACTGTCAACGCTTATAACTTAGAGGTTAAATCCTCGGCAGGGCGCACTTGGCAGGCAATCTGTCTGCTCTTCGCTAGTTTGATCTTATTGTACCTGCCCATTGCCATTTGGATGCTTATCTCTATGCCTAGCAAGTCCTTCGCAACGGATGAGATGCTGATGGCTTGGTTGCTGGGTCTATTGCTAGCCGGCACGATTTGGCATCTAGGCTTTCGCAAACGCATCATGCAGATACAAGCCCAACCCAATTCTTAGATATGCGACGGCTTTATCAAAAAATCACTCCGACCTTTCTACGCCGTTGGGACCATCAATTATTGATCCATCATCCCTGGGTTTGGGCGACCCAAATTCATCATCTTGCTTATTGGTTGGGAATCAGTTTGGTTTTGCTTGGCCTTACGGCTTGGGGGCAGATGCTAACTTACAGCCCTTGTATTCAAGCAGATGCCGATAGTATCGAAAATACCTTTGACTTAATTGTGCTGGTTGAATTTTTAGGGCTGGGAATATGGTTGTGGACTTTGACCCAAAACCGATGGCTTGAATCTCGACTTTTCCTATCTATGAGACAGGCTCTCAAACGGTTTTTGCTCCTAAGTTTTGGGCTATTGATGTGGGGACTTCTGCCGCTTTTTTATGCAGCCTTTTTATATAGTGCAGGTAGGTCGCTGGAGGTCTTGCTTACAGAAGATTTTTGGCCAATCCAATGGTTTATCGTATTCATCTTGATTCCCTTTTGGTGTTTGCTCTTTGAGGTTGCCGCTTATTTGAAAAGAGCTCAGTTTTTGGCGGTGCTATTAGGTCGTTTGGGCTTGACGATGCTCTCCATTTTTATTTTTTCGTTTTCGGAGCTAATAGGCCTTGACCAGAATTGGCTGACAGGCTGGGGTTTTATAATATTTGTGTTAGCGGAAATAATCCTCTTGCTGGTGGTGGGTTATCGTTCTGCTAATAAGACCAAGCGAGTTGGTTTGCAAATCATCGCCCTTGCGATGCTGCCGATCGTAATGAGTCTGATACAATTCTTTTGGTTTGTTGGAACACTCTACGAATTCTTTTTTGAGGAATCTCCCATCGGGCTCAATGCCTTTTTCGGTATTTACCTTGGATTGATGTGTGCCACCCTATTGATCTGGCACCTCTTTTTGCGCAAACGGATTGTCGATTTGCAGCTCAAGGCCCGAGACTAAGATTTTATTTTTTGCTGCTTCGCAGAACGATTCTCTCGCTGCCTGAGGCTGAAATCTCGGACTGGATGTATGCAGTACGTCCCTAGATTTGCTTGTCGGTAGCGGCCTATTGCATACGCTGCCTCAAGAGGGAATCGTTCCGCGAAGCGGTAAACCCCAAACAAATCTCTCCGCTTGGCGCGAATACAAACAACAGCATCTGACCACGCAAAATCCCTCAATGCTCTCCGCCCCCATAAATCCACATAGCCTGCGTCTCGCCTGCCTTTTCAAAGCCATTGCGGGCATAAAAATCAATCGCTTTGCCGTCGGCCGTGAGCATCTGCATGTGAAAATCGCCATAGATCGCCTGCATCTGAGCCAATAGCTTTTTGCCGATGCCGCGTCCCTGAAAATCCGGATGCACCAAAAGATGCGGATAATAGACCACCAAATGTCCATCCGAAATGGCATTGCCCAAGCCAACTAAGCGTTCGCCGACCCAGGCGCTCAGCAAAGTATGAGAATGACGCAGCGCCGCCATCAATTGTGCTGGCTTGTCAGCCGAACTCCAGTCATTGGCTCGATACAAAGCAAGCACGGCCGCCTCCGGTAAATCCCGGCGGTCTGAAATCAAAACTTCCATCTAAGTGGGATATTAACTTTCCTTTTCGACGTAATAGCGTAAGGCTGTATTGATCACATCCTTGACGCGAATACCTTTTTGTTTGGCGATTTCTCTGGCGCGGTCCAAGACCTCCTTGGTGATCATGGTACTAAAACGCTCCATCTCCTCACGTTTTTGCGCTTCTGTCTGGGACTTTTGTTTCTTGGCCCAGAGCGGCTTTTCGGGTATGATCTCATCAAAGACATTGTTGTCGAGTGCCTCCTCGATGGTGTCGAGAAAACTTTTGCGTCCGCCTTTGCTGGTCGTTTTGCGCTCAGGGCGGGAATTTTGCATCTGCTTGTCGATGCTATCTAAAAAACGTTTTTTCCGGCCACCAGAGCTTCTTTTGGTCTCTGGACGGCTCGGCTTGTTGCTATTTGTCTTTGGTTTGGGAGTAGTAGATTTACTTCTCCGTACCGGAATAAGGTCCGCTAAGACATCGTCGCCGTATGCCTCTCCTCCCATCGATTCCAAAAATTTCTTCGCCATTATTCCTTTTTTGAGTATCAAGTAGAGGGTAGAAAGTACTGAGACTATTTCTTGCTGCTACCTACTTAATACTAACTACTAATCCCTATACCGCCATTTCTGCTGTGCCTCTACCCATTACCTCTAGCGCGAGTGATCTATAATCTTCTGCGCCATTGCTACGATTGTCATAAGCAAAGACATGTTGCCCAAAGCTCTGGCACTCCGCCAAGGTTACATTGTTACGGATGCGTGTCGAGAAGATTGCTTCTCCGTACTCATTTTCGGCCGCTTGGATCACATCCCGGTGCAATACTTTGCGTGTGTCAAATTGCGTAATCACAATGCCTAGCAACTCCAAGGTCTGATTCATCCGAGTCTTAACCGTACGCAGGATCTTGATAAAATCATTCATCCCTTGTAGCGAAAGTACCTCTGGCTGCAGCGCGATGACGACAAAATCACTGGCCGTCAAAGCGGAGATCGTCAAGGCGCCCAATGATGGCGGACAATCGATCAAGATATAATCATACTGATCCTTGATCGTGGCGAGACTTTCTTGGAGGATAAACTCCTTGCCTACCTCATTATTTTTTTCAAAAGCGGCGAGATGCACGCTTGAAGGGATAATATCCAGGTCCCCAATATCTTGTATCATCTTGCTGATGTCGTCCTGAAAGGCCAACACCTGATAGATGGTTTGCGACTGCTTGCCTAGGCCTAAACACATCGTTGCATTGGCCTGCGGGTCCATGTCAATCAACAAGACGTTGTTACCTTCTTGGGCAAGGCCGGCGGCAAGATTTACGGTGGTTGTGGTTTTTCCTACCCCTCCTTTGTGGTTCGCAATTGCTATTACACTCATCGATTCTTTTTGCTAACGTAATTTCCTATACGTAGGATACTTAAAGGTAGCCAAAGTATGGCAATTTTCCCTAATTTCGCGCATGAAGCTGCTTAAACCCTTCAAAAGTCAGGCTGATCCAGAAGCTTACCGTCGCCATCGACAGGCACTACAGTTTTTGCATGTTGTCGGAGAAGGCATCAAGCAGGTCGATGGCACCCTCCGCCAAGGCTTTGATCGGGTCGAAGATGGACTCGATCGGGTCGAGCATCAAGGGCGCAATATCCATCGAGCGGTACTTGGGCAAACCGAAGTGATCCGTCAAGGATTTTTTGGGTTAGAACTCAGCCTCGAAGCAGGCTTCGATCAAGTCGCCGACAAGCTCGATACCCAGACCGAAGCGACGCGTTCTTTGGAAAAGAACCTCCTCCTCAGCTCTCAACAAATCCAAGAAGGATTGTATGGTCTCAGCGCTAGCCTTGATATGGGCATGGTGGACATTGTGTCTCAGTTTGAGTTGCAACGCAACGAAATCCAAGCAGGCTTCGAACGCCTCGCCGACCTACTCGAAAATAGTCGTAAGACCCAAGCGCGGGAGCGCTATCTCGATGGCAAGCAAGCCTATGAGCGATATGAAGCCCATCCTGACGAGGCACAATTCATGACCGACGCGCGGGACTACCTCAAAGAAAGCGTCGAAATCTATCGCGGCAATCCTTTTTGCCATCTCTACTTAGGCCATATTTTTCAAGATCCGGGTCATCTCTATGATCTTGAGCAAGCCCTCAATCATTATCAACTTTGTGCCACCTACGCCAAAGGATTGGACAATAAGCCCTTGGCGGCCTTGGGCTATTTCCTCGCGGCTTGGATTAGCTATGTACTGGGAGATACAGATGCGGCCATCGACCAAGCCCAAAAGGCCTTGCAATATGATGACAAAGGCATTCCCGAAAATTATTACAATCTGGCCCGCTTCTATGCGCATAAAAAGGAAGCCAATCGTGCTTTGACTTATCTGGACAAAGCCGTCCAAGATTTTGATCCGCACTATACGCTTAAAGCAGAGATTGACGAAGAGTTTCAAGCGATTCGCCCTGATTTAGAGCAATATTTTGAGCGCTTACGTAAAATTGAAGCCGCTCATTGGGATGAAAAACTACAATCCTTACAACTTCTGCCACCTGCCAAGGATCCTTGATTGACTAGCATGTCTGTCCTCAATACCATACGCGACCCTCATTGGCGGACCCAAATCGAAGCCAAATTAGCGGAAATCAAAGCCGTCAGGGAGCAGCATGCCTATTTGGGATATATGCGCAACTGGCACCTTTTTGATCAGTTGGAGACTTTAAAAGGAGAGCATCAGGCTGTTTTTGAGGCTTCTTATCATATACCGCTGCAGCGGAACGCTCATCTCAAAGCACAGCTAGAGAGTCAGCCCGACATCCATCCGCTTCGCCTGGGCAAAGCGCGCAAGCTGATCAAAGAAATTGAAAGCAAACTCGCGGCTGAGGACTATCAAAGCAATGCAGAGGCGGTCCCCCTCCTCGACGAACTCGAAAAGCACCTCAATCTCGCCCAAAACGAATTTCATCATTGGGAAAAGCAGCTTACGGATTGGCGCATGCGCCTCAAAGAGCTGATGCTACAAGTTTGGGCCGAGGATTATAAGGAGCTAAAAGGCGATTATCAAAATCAAAAGCAGCTGATTCAGGAAAATAGTTTTCCGCGTCAGCCGCTCGCCCCTCAAGAGGCCCAAGTCAAGGTCGCCATCGAACGACGCACGCAGGATTGGGACAAATTGCAAAAGGCACTGCGCCTGCATCCTCGCCTCAAAAAACAAAGCCAGCAATGGCACAATCATTATCTGCCTCGGGAGCAGTTTCTCAGCGAAAGCAAAAAACTTCGCCGTAAGGCTGTGATCAGGACTAGCCTTACCACTTTGGGGATCGCGCTTTTGGCCAGTTTGCTTGGAGGCTTGGGCTATTTTGTGCCTCGTTGGCAGGCGGCCAAAAATGATCTAACTGCTTGGCAAAACGCTAAGGCTCAAAATACCGTCCTCGCCTACGAGACCTATATCCAAGCGTTCCCCGCAGGGGCAAAAATTGACTCCGCCCAAAGTCTCCTACTTGCCCTACCCGAAGGCATACTCAGTCAGCAACTCAGTCGAGATAGTGTCGCCTTTCGCTATGAAGGTGCTCTCACCCAAGCCCAAGCCGATGGCTATGGGATAGCAGAGTACGCTGACGCTAGCCGCTATGAAGGTTATTGGCAAATGGGACTAAGAGACAGTCTCGGTACGCTCACCTTTGCCGATGGGGCTAGCTACCAAGGCCACTGGCAAGCCGACCAACGCTCGGGCAAAGGCAAAATGACCTACGCCAATGGTGATGTTTATGAAGGCAATTGGGCCGCAGATGACTATCAGGGGTGGGGCGCCTTTATTGGTAAGGATGGCAGTGAATATCGTGGAGGCTGGCAAGCGGGCAAACCGCAAGGCAAAGGCGTCTATCAGTATGTCGATGGCAGTAGCTATGATGGCTATTGGCAAGAAGGATATTATCAGGGCACCGGTCGCTATACCCAAGCCGAGGGGACGAGCTATATGGGGCAGTGGCAGCAAAACAAACGCCAGGGTGAAGGCCAAATTAGTTGGGCAAACGGGGGACGTTTTACGGGTGTCTGGCTCAGCGATACCATCAATGGGCAAGGGGTTTTTGTCAATCGTTTTCGAGAACAGCTTTCTGGTCGTTGGCAAGGCACTCCAGAGGCCATTAGCCTCTATGATGGGGCCGGAAACCTAATCAAACAAGGCCGCTGGGAAGGGGGATTATTTTTGGACTAGCCTCAGAAGCAGCATTTTAGATAGCTTTTGCGTTTTGCCTAAAACGTACAGCATGAAATCCTTATTGATCTTCCTAAGCTTATTGAGCTTTGCTTTGCTTGGCTTTTCTCAGCAAGCTAGCCAGCCGAGTCAATTGCAAATTGGCCTGAGCAACTACAGTTATTTTGCCAATCAGT